>NZ_RZPL01000537.1:0-4095 GCF_004022805.1 Mesorhizobium sp. M7A.F.Ca.CA.002.04.1.1
CACCCGGCCTTTGGGCCACCCTCCCCGCGAAGGGGAGGGAAAATCGAGCTAGATTCCCATCATGGCGCGCAGCAACTTCTTGTCGGTGGTGCCAGCGGCGAAGTCGTCGAATGCCTTTTCCGTCACCCGGATGATGTGGTGCTCGATGAAAGGCGCGCCTTCGGCCGCACCATCCTCCGGATGCTTCAGGCAGCACTCCCACTCCAGCACCGCCCAGGAATCATAATTGTACTGCGTCAGCTTGGAGAAGATGCCGCCGAAATCCACCTGTCCATCGCCCAGCGAACGGAAGCGCCCGGCGCGGTTGGTCCAGCTCTGATAGCCGGAATAGACGCCTTGCCGGCCGGTCGGGTTGAACTCGGCGTCCTTGACGTGGAACGCCTTGATGCGCTCGTGATAGATGTCGATGAATTCGAGATAGTCGAGCTGCTGCAGCAGGAAATGCGACGGATCGTAATTGATGTTGCAGCGCCTGTGGCCGCCGACCGCGTCGAGGAACATCTCGAAAGTGGCGCCGTCGAAAACGTCTTCAGACGGGTGAATTTCATAGCCGACATCGACGCCGTTGTCCTCGTACACGTCGAGAATCGGCTTCCAGCGTTTGCCGAGCTCGCCAAACGCTTCCTCAATGAGTCCAGCCGGCCGCTGCGGGAACGGATAGAGGTAAGGGAAAGCCAGCGAGCCGGTAAACGACACTGAAGCATTCAGGCCTAGATTACGCGATGCTTTAGCGCCGAACTTCATCTGCTCGACAGCCCACTTCTGCCGGGCTGCGGGATTGTTGTGCACCGATGGCGGCGCAAAGCCATCCATCTGCGCGTCATAGGCAGGATGCACCGCCACCAATTGCCCCTGCAGATGCGTCGACAATTCCGTGATCTCGACGCCGGCGTCGGCGCAAATGCCTTTCACCTCGTCGCAATAGGCCTTGGAAGAGGCCGCCTTCTTGAGATCGAACAGCCGCGCGTCCCAGGTCGGGATCTGCACGCCCTTGTAGCCGAGACCGGCCGCCCATTTGGTGATCGACGCCAGTGAGTTGAACGGCGCGGCGTCGCCCGCGAACTGCGCCAGAAACAGCCCCGGGCCCTTCATTGTCGTCGGCATCGGCATCCTCCCTCATTTCTCTCGCGACCGAGCATAGCGCCGATTGGAAACAGGGCCAGCCACTTTGGTCTTTTCTCAACGGGCGCTTGCACGCACCACCATTCTGGTATTACCAAATGTGGAATTTTGGTCAAGCCTTGCAATGCGCCATCATGACCCCAAAACCACCCGGCGCAGGCATATATATCTCAATATAATCAAGGAAATACTCCACAGCGAAAGTTGCATCCCGGCGCTTCTTGCCGATCCGGATAATTTGCTGTAGACCTCGCTTCAGGCCCAATTGGTCGAACCAGTTTGCGAGAAAAGGCTGGGAACGCCTTGGGGAGGAACCTTTGTGTCGCCTTTTGGCGATGCATGTCGCAGGCGAACCATAGAGACGAGTTGGGAAGGACAGACCATGCATCTTTCGACGCACAACTGGATGCGCGCGGAACCCTTGGAAACGACGCTCAAGCGCATCAAGAAATTCGGCTATGAGTCGATCGAGATTTCCGGCGAACCCGAGCAGTACAAAACCAGGGAGACCCGGGCGCTGCTGAAGGAGCATGGCATTCGTTGCTGGGGCGCGGTGACCCTGATGCTGGGCGAGCGCAACCTTGCCGCCAGGAACCAGGGCCAGCGCGAGCGTTCCGTTCAGTATGTCAAGGACGTGCTGACCATGGTCAGCGAACTCGATGGCGAGATCATCACGCTGGTTCCGGCGACCGTCGGCAAGGTCGTGCCTGACGGCACCGAGGAAGAGGAATGGAAGTGGGTCGTCGACGCCACCCGCGAATGCTTCACCCACGCCAAGAAGGTCGGCGTCAAGATCGCTGTTGAACCGCTCAACCGCTTCGAGACCTATCTGTTCAATCGCGGCGCCCAGGCGCTGGCTTTGGCCGACGCGGTCAGCCCCGAATGCGGTGTCTGCCTCGACGCCTACCACCTCCATATGGAAGAATTTAACGTCTATGACGCGATCCGGCAGGCCGGAAAGCGCCTGTTCGACTTCCATGTCGCCGACAACAACCGCTTCGCCGCCGGTCTCGGCCAGATCGACTGGCCGAAGATCGTCGCCACCTTGCGCGAGATCGGCTACGACGGCGCGCTGACCAACGAGTTCGTCGCGCCCGTCGACCGGACGCCGGCGGCCCCCTATCCCGACATGGTCGAGCGCAATCCGGTCGATATCTCGCCCGAACAGCTGAAGTTCATCCAGGACCACGGCTCCAGCGTGCTCACCGAGAAATTCTACACCGACCAGATGCGCATCAACGCCGAAACGTTGCTGCCGCTGATCAAGTAGTCGACTGCCTCAGGGAAATTCGCCCTTCCGCCCTGACCGGCGCAGGGCTGGGGAAGAATATGCGTATCAAGTCCGTCCAAGCCTGGTGGATCCGCGTTCCGATCGAAGCCGCTCGGCAGCACCGCAGCGACTTCGGTCAGGTGACGACCTTCGACGCCGCCATCCTGCGCATCGAGACCGATGACGGGCTGGTCGGCTGGGGCGAAGGCAAGAACGCCGCCGGCAGTGCCGGCAGCTACGGTGCACTCGTCCACATGCTGAACCATGAAGTCGGGCCGCAGCTGGTCGGCCGCGATCCGGCCGACATCGGCATCATCTGGGAGATGCTCTACAATGGCGTGCGCCACGACAGCGCCGCACGCGGCGGCCACGCCATGCCGCAGCTGGCGCGGCGCGGCATGAGCATCGCGGCGATCAGCGCCGTCGACATCGCGCTGTGGGACATTCTTGGCAAATCGCTTGGCGTTCCTGTCTGGCGGCTGCTCGGCGGCCGCAAGCTCGATCGCATGCCGGCTTACGCGTCCGGCGGCTGGGCGGCCGCCGACGCCATCGGCGAGCAGTTGAAATCCTATATCGCCAAGGGCGGTTTCAAGGCACTGAAGATGCGGGTTGGCGCCATGGACGGCGCGGCGCACATTTCCGCCACCCGCGTGCGCGCCGCACGGCAGGCGCTCGGCCCCGATGTCGAACTGATGGTCGACGCGCACGGCACCTACACGGTGGCTGAAGCCAAGCGCTTCATCCATCTCGTCAACGACCTTGACCTGGCGTGGTTCGAGGAACCTATCATCGCCGACGATAAGCCGGGCATGGCCGAAGTGCGGGCAAGTGGCGCCGTTCCGATTGCCACCGGCGAAAGCGAGGCGACCCGCTACGCCTTCCGCGACCTTGCCGTGCTCAAAGCCGCCGACATCTTCCAGCCCGATCCCGCCTTCTGCGGCGGCATCAGCGAGGCGATGAAGATCGGCACCATCGCCAGCGCCTTCAATCTGCGCTTTGCACCGCATTTGTGGGCCGGCGCGCCCTGTTTTTTCGCAGGCTTGCATGTCTGCGCCGCCTCGCCGTCGAGTTTCACCGTCGAATATTCGCTCGGCGCCAACCCGATGATCCATGATCTGGTCGAAGAGACTGTCGAAGCCAGGGACGGTATGATAGCGATCCCGGAAAAACCGGGTCTGGGATTCACCATTTCGGAGCGGTTCCTGGAGGCGCACGCGCAACGCGGTTGACGATGAAAGAAAAGAACCTTCTCGCGGAACTCGCTGCCTACCTGTTCTCCCATTCGGACAAGGAGAGCGGCCGAACGCCATCGGAGCGCGAACTGGCGGAGCATTTCGCCGTCAGCCGCGGTCAGATCCGCGAGGCGCTGGCCATCCTGGAGGCCATGCGCATCGTTGAGCGCCGGGCCAAATCCGGCATCTACATCGACACCAAGCAGGCCAGTGTGGAGGCCATGGCGCTCTTTGCCCGCGCGGGCCTCCCGCTCGACCCGATCCAGATCTACGAGACGGTCGAACTGCGCAAGATCCACGAGATCAAGGCGGCCGAACTTGCCTGTTCGCGTGCCACCGAGGAGAATTTCGAGCGGCTGCGCGAAATCCTGAAGGCTTCGGAAGAGCGCATCGCCGCCGGCGAAGGGCTTGCCAGGGAAGACCGCGAATTTCACCTCGAAATCGTGCGCGCCACCAAGAACAGCGTCTTCC
>NZ_RZPL01000538.1:0-4080 GCF_004022805.1 Mesorhizobium sp. M7A.F.Ca.CA.002.04.1.1
CGATGGCCTCGCTGACCACAGCGCCTTCGACGCAGCCGCCCGAGACGGAGCCATGGAAATTGCCGTGTGCGTCGATGACCAGATGGCTGCCTACAGGTCGGGGCGCCGAACCCCAGGTCTCGACCACTGTCGCGATGGCCACGTCCTTGCCGTCCTTCATCCAGCCCTCCGCAATGATCAGCGGGTCGCGGGCCTCATCCAGATAAATGCTGTTTTCCATGACCGTTTCTCCAGAAGTCTGTTTTTCTCGGGATCTGTTTTCCGGATGGGAAGGATATGGTTATGCGGCGCGCCTCGCGCCAGCTTCCAGCCATCGGCGCGGATCGACGGATTGTGCCGACTTCTTGTCCAATGACGCGCAGAGATCGGCGAGCGCATCGAGATTGTGCACCGAGCGGAACTCGTCGACATGCGGCAGCATCGCCTTGACGCCACGGGCGCGCGCCTGGAAGCCGTCGAAGCGCAGCAACGGGTTCAGCCAGATCAGCCGCCGGCAAGATTTGTGCAGGCGCTCCATCTCCTCCGACAGGCCGGCGACATCGTCGCGCTCCAGCCCATCTGTGATCAGAAGCACGACCGCCCCCTGCCCCAGCACGCGACGCGACCATATCAGGTTGAACTCGGCCAGCGTGTCGCCGATGCGGGTGCCACCCGACCAGTCCATGACCGCCGCCGAACAGTCGGCAAGGGCTGCATCCGGGTCGCGATGGCGCATCTGCCGCGTCAGATTGGTCAGCCGGGTACCGAAGACGAAGGTGTGCACGCGACGCCTTTTTTCCGTCAGCGCATGCAGGAAATGCAGGAAAATCCGCGTATACTGGCTCATCGAGCCGGAAATGTCGGCCAACACGACCAGCGGCGGATGAACCTCGCGGGCTGAGCGGAATTTCGGCAGGATCAGTTCGCCGCCGGTGCGCGCGGCCGAACGCATCATGGCGCGCGGATCGATGCGGCGGCCATGCGCATCGGCCTTGAAGCGCCGCGTCCGCACCATGTCGAAAGGCAACCGCAACTGCGCGATCGCCTTCTTGGCGTCGGCCATCTCGGCGGCGTTCATCTGGGCAAAATCCTTGGCCCGCAGCACCTCGTTGCCGGAAAAGGTGAAGCGGGCGTCGACCTCGATCTCGGGAATTTCCTGTGGCGGCTGGTTCTTCTGGTGTCCCTCGAACATCGCCTGGCTGACTCGGTTTTCAGCGGCGCGTGGCTTCTGCTTTTCCCTGGTGTCGGGCGCCACCGGCGAAAACATCGCCAGCATCTTTTCGATCAGTTCGCGCGACTTCCAGAACAGCCGGAAGGCCTCGTCGAAAATGGCGTGATCCTCATGCCGCGACACCAGCACGGCGTGCAGCGTCCAGTAGAAATCGTCGCGCGAACCGATGCCCGCGGCGAGCACCGCCTCGATGGCGTCCTTGACCGAGGCCGGCCCGACCCGCATGCCCGCCTTGCGCAAGGTGCGGGCAAAATAGACGATGTTGTCGGCGATCCGCCCGTGCGGCATGGCCTCTTTTGGCTCGGGGCGCGGCATCGCCTACTCCGCCGCCGAAAGCTCGGCCTTCACCTCGTTGAGGATGCGCCGGCCTTCGCCCTGTTCGATGCGGGCAATGTCGTCCTGGTATTTCAACAGCACGCCGATCGTATCGGAGACGGTTTCCGGATCGAGCGCCACCTTGTCGAGCTCGGTCAGCGCGCCGGCCCAGTCGATGGTTTCGGCGACGCCCGGCACCTTGAACAGCTCGATCTGGCGCAGCTTCTGGATGAAGGAGACCACTTCGGCCGAAAGGCGCTGGTTGGCCTGCGGCACCTTGCGGCGCACGATCTCCAACTCGCGCTCGGCATTGGGATAGTCGACCCAGTGATAGAGGCAGCGCCGCTTCAGCGCGTCGTGGATCTCACGGGTGCGGTTGGTGGTGATGATGACGATCGGCGGCTCTTCCGCCTTGATGGTGCCGAGCTCGGGCACCGTCACCTGGAAGTCGGACAGGATTTCGAGCAGGAAGGCCTCGAACGCCTCGTCGGTGCGGTCGAGCTCATCGATCAGGAAAACCGGGGCAGCCCCCGCCTTGCCGGTCAGCGCATCGAGCACCGGGCGGCGGATCAGGTATTTTTCGGAGAAGACGTTGCGCTCCATGGCGGAGCGCTCGACCTTGCCGGCCGCCTCCTCCATGCGGATCTCGATCATCTGCGCGGCGTAGTTCCACTCGTAGACGGCGGACGAGACGTCAAGGCCTTCATAGCATTGCAGGCGGATCAGCCGGCGGCCGAGCGCCTGTGCCAACACCTTGGCGATCTCGGTCTTGCCGACGCCGGCCTCGCCCTCAAGGAAAAGCGGCCGCTTCATACGCAACGACAGGAACAGTACGGTCGCCAGCGACCGGTCCGCCACATAGTCCGCACCGGTCAGGAGATCGAGCGTCTCGTCGATCGTCCGTGGCGCGGCGCGCGGTTTCAGCTCGGTCATTCTTTCTCCGTGAACGCCGCCGCTCCGCTTTCCAGTACGTGGTAGCCGCGGGCGTGATAGATCAGCGGCCGCAAATTATCGCCCATCCGCAGGCCTGTCACCTTGCCAAAAAGCACACGATGGGTGGCCAGGTCCTTGGTATCGATCAATTCGCAGTCGAACACGGCGAGCGCACCCTTCAGCGTCGGCGCGCCGGTGGAGATCACGTCCCATTCGCCGAGCGCGAAGCGCTCCTCGACCGGCAAGCCGGTGATTCCGGAAAAGCCGACTGACAGCGGCTCCTGGTGGGAAGCCAGGGTGTTCAAGGCAAACCTGCCGTTTTTCACGAACGGTTCGTTCTTGGGATTTTCGCGATTGAGACAGACCAGAATGGTCGGCGGGGTGTCCGAAACCGAGCAGGCCGCGATCACCGTCGCGCCGCGCTTGCCGGCCGGCCCGTCGGTGGTGACCACATGGACGTGGCCGGCAAAGTGGCTCATCGCGTCGCGATAGGCCTGCGGCCCAATGTCGTTCTTCTTCAGCACCGTATTTTTTCCATTGTCAGGATCCTATCGACATATATGGCCAGACATAGCCCGCCACAAGCGAAGTGCCTGAGCCATATCCCGAAATTCGCGTGTTGCACCAAGGCCGGGCAGCCTTTAGGTCTTGGCGGCAACAGTGCCGGGAGCGTAGGACCGGCCCGGAGGATCCCATCGCTCGAATGCGACCCAGGACAAGAACAATAGCGGCGCTGTTCTGGCTGTTCCTGGCCAGTGGTGCGGATGCCCGGACGCTGCTGGTCGGCGTCTCGGCGCCCCTGTCGGGACCATCGGCCATTCTCGGCAAGCAGATCGAGGCCGGTACCGGTATGGCCGCCGAAGCGAACGGCATCGAACTCAAGACCGTGGATGACGCCTGCACCGCCGATGGCGGCGCTGCCGCGGCCAGGGAATTCGCAGCCGTCAAGGTCAATATCGTAATCGGCTTTCTCTGCACCGAGGCGATCGGGGCGGCGATGCCGATCCTGAAGGACGCCAACATTCCGGTCATCACCATTGGCGTGCGAACCGAAAGCCTGACCGACCGCCGCGCCAAGACCGGCTGGCCGGTCTATCGCCTCGGACCACGCGGCGACGATGAGCGCAATGCGGTCGCGTCAGCCCTCACCCGCCTGTGGCAAAACGAATTGTTCGCCATTATCGACGACGGCACCATCTACGGCCGTGAAATCGCCGAGACGTTGCGGGCAGCGGCCGAACAGGCAGCGCTGAAACCTGTGTTCGTCGACACGTTCCGGCCCCAGCTCGACAATCAGATCGGCATGATCGGTCGGCTGAAGAAGGCCGGCGCGACGCATGTCTTTGCCGGCGGCGATGGCGACGACATCGCCATCATGGGCCGCGATGCCGCACAGCTTCAGGCGGGCATCGTCTTTGCCGGCGGCGAGAATCTGCGCACGCCGCCCGGCGACGTGCCCTATTCCTTGGGCACACTGATGATCGCACCGCCGGAATGGGCCGATGTCGCCGATCCAAAAGTGCTGGCGGCCTTTGCCGCGCAGAAAGTCGTGCCCGACGGCTATACGCTGCCGGCCTTTGCGGCGGTCGAAATCGCCAAGGCAGCGTCGGGCTTTTCCGAAA
>NZ_RZPL01000539.1:0-4069 GCF_004022805.1 Mesorhizobium sp. M7A.F.Ca.CA.002.04.1.1
CAATCAGGGCGTGAAACCGCTTCGTCACGGCCATGCTGGCGCGCATGACAGTCCAACCAACGCAGTTTTTCAGTCTCAACCAAAAGACTTTGGTTGTATTCCGGCCGCCTTATCAGGCAGCCACGCTCTGTTGAGCGCGGCTGCGGATCAGATCCGCGGCCTTTTCGGCGATCATGATGACCGCCGCATTGATGTTGCCGCAAACGAGGTCGGGCATGACCGAGGCGTCCACGACACGAAGCCCGGCAATGCCGCGCACCCGCAATTCCGGATCGACCACCGATGCCGCATCGACGCCCATGCGGCACGTGCCGGCCGGATGATGCACGGTGATCGAGGTCTTGCGGATGTGCTCGTCGATCTCTTCGTCGCTCTCGCATTTCGGGCCGGGGAAGAACTCCGCGCCGACGAACGGAGCCATGGACGGCTGGCTGGCAAGGTTGCGTGCAACACGAAAGCCGGCGCGAAGCGACTGCCAGTCGCGCTGCGAGGACAGGAAATTCTGATGGATCAGGGGCGCGGCAACCGGATCGCTCGACGCCAGCTTGACGCTGCCGCGGCTCTCCGGCTGCACCGCAACGATACGGGTCGCAAAGCCGTCGGCGAACGGCGCCTTGAACGGCGACATGTAAGGCCATGCCCCAAGCGGCGCGGCGGTGAAAAGCAGCTGTACGTCCGGCAACGGCCGGCTTGTGTCGCTTTTCAGGAATGCCACGACGCCGCCAGGCACATCTCCCGAAAAGCCCTTTCCGGTGAGATAAGTCCTGACGAAATCCAGCCCGATACGATCGGCCCGCATCATCTTGAGAAACGGTCCAGGCTGTTTGCGCCGATACATCACGATAACCGAAACGTGGTCCTGCAGATTCTTGCCGACTTGCGCACGATCGACCTTCGTCTCGATGCCATGCGCCGCCAGCTCGCCGCTGTCGCCTATGCCTGACAGCATCATCAGCTGCGGCGTGTTGATGACGCCGCCGGCAAGCAGAACTTCGCGCCGCGCCAGAACTTCATGGCTCGCCCCGCCTCTGGTGTAGGCAATGCCGGCTGCGCGGCCATCCCTGAGCAGGATCTTCGTCGCCATCGCGCCGGTCAGCACCTTGACATTGCCGCGCCGCATGGCGGGCCGCAGATAGGCGGTTGCGGTCGAGCAGCGGCGGCCGTTGGCAATTGTCATCTGCAGCCGGCCGAAGCCTTCCTGTATGGCGCCGTTATAGTCATCGGTCTGCGGGTATCCGGCATCACGGCTGGCTGTGGCGAAGGCATCGATCAGTTCGTCCTTGTAGCGGCAGAACTGGGTGTTCAGCGGCCCGCTGCCGCCACGGTACCGGCTTTCGCCCGCTTCCCAGCGCTCCTGCTTCTTGAAGTAGGGCAGCACCTTGTCGAACGACCAGTCCGTCAGGCCGCTTGCCGCCCAGCGATCGTAGTCGCCGCGATTGCCGCGCACATAAGCCATGGCGTTGGTGGAGGAAGAGCCGCCGATGACCTTGCCGCGCGCGCATTCGACCTTGCGGCCGCCGACATTGGCCTCGGGCTCGCAGAAATACATCCAGTCGTGGCGGCGCTCCGTCAGTATCTTGCCCCAGCCGAGCGGGATGTGGATCATCGGATCGCGGTCCCAATCCCCCGCCTCCAACAAAAGCACCGACACGGCAGGGTCTTCGCTCAGCCGGTTCGCCAGCACGCAGCCGGCCGATCCCGCACCGACAATGACGTAGTCAAAGGTTTCGCCAGCCGGCATGCGTGATCCTCGGGAGAAAGACGTCTGCCGCGATGGCAACCGTCGACATGGGCAGTCAACCATCGCGCAACTGGTGTTGTCAACCATTGCGTACAGTTGTAGATTGGTTGAATTGGTTGAGTGCCGTCGAACAGGTTTTCGTGTCACAATATGATGTCGGGACGTTGAGTCGGCGGTCTGCCGATCGGACAGGAGATTTGGTTTTGAGCGCATTCGAGCCGCAGGTCGGACCATCTGATCTCGACGACATCATCGCCGCGGTCCGCCAGTTGCAGCAGGGCGGCGGCAAGCTTCCGTCCGAGCGCGATCTTGCGGAACATCTGAGCGTCAAGCGCCATCAGCTTCGCAAGGCGCTTGAAGTGCTGCGCCTTTCAGGCGACCTCAAACCGGCGCGCGCCAGGCGGGCGCCGACCGCCCTTCCGAGATATGGCGAGGAACTGGTCAGGGTAACCAATCCGATCGAGGTCCTGGAATTGCGCCTGATTATGGAGCCGGGCCTTGCCCGACTGGCGTCGCTGCGCGCCTCCTCTTTCGAGACGGCGCGGATCCTCGACGCGGCAACCACGCCGGAGAACGCCCCGTCGGGTGAGGTCGACTTCGCTTTCCATCTCGCGATCGTTGCCGCGGCCCGCAACCACCTCGCCGCGGAATTCTACAAGATGCTGCGCCAGGTCGGTGTCGATGCGCGGGTGAAGGTTGCGCGCACCGCGGCACCCACCTGCCCCAAGCGGATCGCCCACCGCGACGGCGAGCATCGCCTGATCGCCGAAGCGATCTCGCAGCGCGACCCCGAAGCGGCAGAGGCCGCAATGCGCGCGCACCTTCTGTCGGTGCAGAGACAGATCATGGAACGGTCGAATGCCGGCGCCTTTGCCGCGTGATCGCATCACCTCTGACATCGAGCCTGTGCGGGGAATTTCAAATTGAAACGTCATTTCGACGTGCTGGTCATCGGCGCGGGATCCGCTGGCTCGGTTGTTGCCAGCCGTCTCAGTGAAGACCGGTCGTGCCAGGTCGGCCTCATCGAAGCCGGGACGATGCCGGCCGATCCCGACATCGCCGACCCGCTGAAATGGACGATGCTCCAGGGCCGCGCCTACGACTGGAGCTATCGGACCGTGCCCCAGCCCTTCACCGCCAACCGCGTCCATGAATGGCCGCGCGGCAAAATCGTCGGCGGCTCGAGCTGCCTGCATGCAATGGCCTATGTGCGCGGCCATCCCGATGATTTCGACCCCTGGGTGCAAGCCGGCGGCGAGCGCTGGTCCTATCGGGGGTTGTTGCCGGGCTTCATCCGCAGCGAAGCCTTCACCGCTTTCGACGGGCCAACACGCGGCAAGAGCGGCCCGCTGGACGTCTATCTGCCGGACGCCGAGGTCAGTCCGGTCGTGCGTGCCTACATCGCCGCCGGGCGATCCATGGGGGCTCCCGCCCTGAGCGACCACAACAGCGGCGAGCTGGTCGGCACCAGCCCCAATTCACTCAACATACGCGACGGCAAGCGCCTGAGCGTCGCCGACGCCTATCTGCCGCCGCGGGTCATGGCGCGGCCGAACCTGACCTTGCTCGCCGGCCACGAGGTCGAGCATCTGGTGCTGGACGGCCACAGGGTCACGGGCGTGAGCGTGGTCTGCGAGGGCCAGACCAGAACGCTCTGTGCCGACCGGATTGTCCTTTGCGCCGGCGCCGCGTCCACGCCGCTCATCCTCATGCGGTCGGGCATTGGTTGCCCGGATACGCTGAAGCAGGCTGACATACGCTGCCTTGCCGATCGCAGCGAGGTGGGCCGCAACCTGCAGGATCATCTGCTGGCTCTTGGAAATGTCTACAGCACCAAAAAGCCGGTGCCGCCTTCCCGCCTGCAGCACTCCGAATCGCTGATGTATCTGCACAGCGACGACCCGATCCGCTCCATGGGAAGTCCCGATATCGTGCTCGCCTGCGTCGTCGCTCCGTCGGCGGCCGAGGGCCTGAATGCCCCGCTTTATGGCTCGGCCTTTACCATCCTTTGCGGCGTCACCCATCCGACAAGCCGCGGGCGCATCACACCGAGCGGGCCGGGCCGCAACGATGCGCCGGTCATCGATCCGCATTATCTCGAAACCGAACACGATCGCGCGACATTCAGGATGGCGTTGAAGCGGGCGCGCATGGTCGGCCATCATGAGGCCCTGGACGAATGGCGCGATACGGAGATCCTGCCAGGCGCACCGGTTCGGTCCGATGCCGAACTCGATGCTTTCATCGCCAGGGCTGCTTCCACCCATCATCATCCGGCCGGCACCTGCCGGATGGGTCTTGACACCGAGGCCGTCGTCGATCCTGACT
>NZ_RZPL01000053.1:0-14821 GCF_004022805.1 Mesorhizobium sp. M7A.F.Ca.CA.002.04.1.1
GCGCACGGAGGCCTTGCCGGTTTTCAGGGTCAGCGACCGGACCTGACCGCAGCCGTCGACCAGAGACGATTGGAACAGCGCGTAATAGGTGCGCCCGTCAGCCCCGAAGGTAAAGGTGACGCTGCCGCCGCTGCCTGGATCGCAGTTGCTGAATGTGTCGCAATAATTGCCGCTGGCAACTGCAAAACCCCACTTGCCGACGAGCGCTCCCGGCATCGCACCGAGGCGCGAGCGTGTCGTCGGTCCCTTGCCCTGGCCGTAAGCGCCGCCGGCGCTGAAGGCCAGCCAGCCGGCAAGCCCGACAAGTGCCGCCCGGCAGGCGTGGTGTGACGAGGCCCTCAACATCCTTTGCTCGCAACAAGCTGCCGGAGATAGACAAGCCGCGTGCCGATGACATTGTTGACGATCGCCGTCTTGCCGGCCGGCGCCATGCCGCCGTATTTCTTGACCGACGGCCCATGATTCTTCGCCTCTTCGTAACCTGCCATCAATTGCCGCAGATCCGCACAGGACATCGAGGCGTACTTCGCCTGCTCCTGCGGGCTGATGACGCTCGATTGCGCCATGCCGGCGGAGTTGGCCGCCGCCATGCCGGCCATGCCGACGACCGCAGAAACCGGGTTGATGCCGACGCAGCCCGATAGGCCGAGGCACAGGACCGGTGCCGCCAGGACTGTATGCCGGACGCTCATGGCCGACGCTCCCCACACGGCCGCTTCGGATCGCGATGGTCGGCGACGGTTCCGCCGAGAGCGATGGACAACAGATAGACGCGTGGATTGAAGCCTGCCGAGGCGAGCCCCGACAGTGTCCTGAACAATTGCAAATGATACATCGAACCCCCTTGTGGCTGTTTGCGATGCGCTTCCTGATCGGAAACGCGCTGCAAACTAGGTCCGGCAAAAGCGGGCAGCTTGGACGCAGCGGCCCTAAAAACGGCCCAAACGGCCCTGTATTGACGTTTTCGGAGGCGCGGCGCATATCACGCCGCTTCTGATTGACCTGAGGCATGGGGGATGCCGGTGACGGCGACGATGGGGCCAACCGCCTCGTTCCGACTGATGACGGACGCGCTTCCGGAGCGGGATCGCGTCGAGGTCATGCGCGAGGTCTATGGCCGCACGGTGCTCAAGGTCGATCTCGATCCACTCGGCCCGACGCATGTCGATATGCAGGTGCGCGCGTTGCCTGGCCTCGGCATCGCCACGGGCACGTGTTCGGAATTCCGCGTCCATCATTCGACGTCGCTGATCGACAGCGACGATCTCGTCCTCCTGGTCGCCCTCGATGGCGCAAGCGTGATGAAGCATCGCGGCCGCGAGGAGCCGGTCGGCAACGGCCAGGCGCTGATGATGAGCGGCGAGGAGGTCGGCCTCAATGTCATCCAGCCAGGCGGTCTTCGCTTCGTCAATATGAGCTTCTCGCTCAAGGCACTGTCACCGCTGATCGGCGACCCGGCGCCGGCGCTGATGCAGCCGCTGCCAACCTCCGGCGGGGCGATGCGGCTGCTGCTCGACTATGTCAGGTCGATCCAGGATGCCGGCGACGTGCTGACCCCGGAGGCCTGGCATCTGGCGACGACGCATATTTTCGATCTCGTCGCTCTGGCCATGGGTGCCACCCGAGACGCGGCAGAAATCGCCCGGGGCCGAGGCGTGCGCGTGGCGCGGCTGCGTGCCATCAAGGCCGAAATAACAGCCCATGGCGGCGACCTGTCGGCCGAAGACATCGCCCGCCGTCACCGCCTTTCGGCCCGCTACATCAGAAAACTGTTCGAGAGCGAAGGCACGTCGCTGTCGGATTTCATGCTGTGCCAGCGCCTGTTGCGCGCGCATCGGATGCTCAGCAATCCTCGTCATGCCGGACGCAGCATCACGGCGATCGCCTTCGAGGCAGGCTTCAACGACCTCTCCTATTTCAACCGGGCGTTCCGGCGGCGCTACGGCGCGACGCCATCGGATGTGCGGGCGGCCGCGTTGAAGGGCTGACCGCAAACGAAAACGCCGGCCCAAGGGCCAGCGGTTTCTGGATGAATTTGCCGTTCGGGCCTTCAGCCGAGCTTGGCGTCGAGCGATACGTTTATGGCGCCGAGCGCCTTCGAGACCGGACAGCCGGCCTTGGCCCTTTCGGCCAATTCCTTGAACTTCGCCGCGTCGATGCCCGGGACCTTGCCGACCACTGTGAGGGCGCTGCCGGTGATCCCGGTGCCGGGAACCAGCGTCACCACGGCCTTGGCGTCGAGTTCGGTGGCGCGGGTGCCGTTCTCGGCCAGGAAATGCGAAAACTGCATGGCAAAGCAGCCGGCGTGCGCCGCCGCGATCAGCTCTTCAGGGTTGGTGCCGGATTTGCCGCTCTCGTCCTCGAAGCGCGCTTTGAACGAATAGGGCGTGCCCTTCAGGGTTCCGCTCTGGGTGTCGAGCGTGCCCGTGCCCTCTTTCAGATTGCCTTTCCAGACGGCGTTTGCGGTGCGGTCCATGAATTCCTCCTTATTACAGCGGTGGCGCCGGCCAGGCGGCGTTCCTCCCAACTATAGCGCGGGCGCGAGGGAAGGCCACCGCGCTGTTTGCGCGCGCATGCAGCACCGGCGAGCCCCACCGAATCTTTTTTGAAAAAAATGTGCGTGCAAAATGTCGACTTGCATCGGCCCCGAGCGTCCTGCGGGCGGCCACAGATTCTCGTGGCGGATGGAGGTTCGCATGAACAATCTGTTTTCTGCCCATTGGACAAGCACCTGCCGAACGGCTGATCCAGGGAAAAGCGGCCCGCTGCATGTGCCGCCCTCCGGCTTCGGCCGGCTGCTTGCGGCAGTTGCAATCATCGGCATTGCGGTCAGCCTTCTCGACCATGTCGCTGCCGGCAAGAACTCAACCGATACCGTGATCGCCTATGGTTCGTCACAGCAAGGGAGCTGGAAATGAAATATGTCTGTCTGGTCTATGGCGAGGAAAACGACCTCCATGCCATGACGCCGGAGCGTCTGGCCAAGCTCGATGCCGATTCGATGGCTCATGACCGGTCATTGGATCATCGTGGGGTGCTGATCGTCGCGCAGGCGCTGCAATCGGTGAAAACGTCGAAGACGGTGCGGCGACGCCAGGGCAAGCGGCTGATCACCGACGGCCCGTTCGCCGAAACCAAGGAGCAGTTGCTTGGCTTCGTCATGATCGAGGCCGACAATCTCGACCAGGCGCTGGAGATCGCCGGCGAGATCCCGCTGGCCGAAATCGGCACCATCGAGGTGCGGGCGATCTACAGTGTGCCGGGGTCATAGCCCCCGCCATGTGCTACAGCCACGCGGAAACCAAGGCGTTCGATTGAACGATCGTCCCGGTTCATTTGGTGCGCAACTTTTGCGTGTTGAAGCAAGGCGAGAGTTCTCCTATCGTCGCCGGGGTTCTTGGGGATTTCGACATGCCTTTCCTGATTGCTATCCTTGGCGTGATGGGCGCGGCGGCGTTCTGGTGGTACCGGATGAAGGCGATGAACGACGCGGCTCGCGAGGTTGCGGACGTTGTCGGGCGCGTGCAGGGCAACATCCGTCGCAAGAAGCTGCGCAAGCAGGCGGCTCTGTCGCCTCTGACGGCGATCGATGATCCGGTCGTAGCGGCGGCTACGCTGATCACATCAATCGTCTCCGAGGATGGGCCCATCCTGCCGCAGCGCGAGGCTGTCATCCGCGCGGTGATTTCCGAGATCGCCGACAAGAAGAAGACCGACGAGGCGGTGATCTACGCCAAATGGGCGGCGGCGCAGGTCGACGACACCACCGTCGTCATCGACAAGCTGGCGCCGTTCCTGCGCGAACGCCTCGATGTCGCCGAGCGGAACGATCTGCTGCAGATGGTCAACCGCGCCGCCCAGGGCGGGGAAAAACGCCTCGAAATATCCGACCAGAGGATATTGCGGCTGCGGCAGAAGCTGGGTTTCGAGGTCAACTGAGCGATAGCGCTCAGATCGCCTCGCCCTTCAACAATCGCGGCGTGCTGGCGGACAACCCCGACGCCTGCCGGATAAAAAAATCCTTCAGGCGCGGCATGCGTTCGACAAGGCCGAGGCCGATGTCGCGGACGGTTCGCAGCGGGCCGATATCGTTGGAAAACAGCCGATTCAGCGCGTCCGTGGTGATGCCCATCTGCACCGTGTCGAAGCGGCGCCACTGCTGGTAGCGTTCGAGGACGTCGAGCGCGCCGATGTCCTGGCCGAGCCGGTCGGCCTCGACGATCACCTCGGCAAGGGCCGCGACATCCTTGAAGCCGAGATTGAGGCCCTGGCCGGCGATCGGGTGGATGCCGTGGGCGGCATCGCCGGCGAGTGCGATGCGGGGCGCGACGAAAGCACGCGCAATGGTCAAGCCGAGCGGCCAGGCGCGCGGCGCATCAGTAACGCGGATCTCGCCAAGCTTCAGGCCAAAACGCTGCTCGAGTTCGTGTTCGAACAGGAGATCGTCACCGGCCACCAGCTTCTCGGCATCGGGCGTACGCTCGACCCAGACGATCGACGAGCGGTTGGTGCCGTCCTCACCGGGTTTGAGCGGCAATGTGGCGAAAGGCCCGGCCGGCAGGAAATGCTCTTCGGCGCGACCATTGTGCGGGCGTTCATGCGCTACCGTGCAGACGATGCCGGACTGGCCATATTCCCACTTCACCGTCTTGATGCCGGCCATGTCGCGCAGCTTCGAGTTGACGCCGTCGGCGGCGACCAGCAGCCGCGCCTTCAGCGCTGCGCCGTCGGCGAGATGCACGGTGATGCCACTGCCGTTGGTCTCGAAGCCCTGCACCGCGACGCCTTCGATGATATCGATGCCGAGCCTTTCGGCGCTGGCCCGCAAGGCGCCGTTCAGCACCTTGTTGGCGACCATATGCGCAAAGGGCTCGCCCGGCGCCACTTCGCCGCCGAAGGTCAGGAAGACCGGACGCACCGGATCGGCGGTGCGCGAATCGGTGATGATCATCTCAGTGATCGCCTGCGCCTGGGGTGCGATCTCGGCCCACACGCCGAGCTGGTCGAGCATGCGGCAGGCGGCAGCGGCAATGGCCGAGGCGCGGCCATCCCTTTGCCAGGCGCCAGCAGGTGCCGCATCGACGAGAGCGATGGCGAGGCCCGGTCGCGCCTGTTTCAGCGATACGGCGGCGGCCAGGCCGACATAGCCGGCGCCGGCGACCAGGACATCGAGCCCGGATCTGTTTTTCGTGTCCGCCTTGCGTTCCATCATCTTCGCTCCTGCGCCGGCCGGGTCTTGCGCCCTTGACTGCCTGTCCGTCCTGTCGGAAACCGCCATAACACTTCTGCGGCGAGGGCGCGAAATATGACGGCAGCCATGGACGAGCTTCTCGGCATTCTCGACCTCGAGAAGCTGGAACACAATCTGTATCGTGGTCGCAGCCCGCTGCTCGACTGGCAGCGCGTGTTCGGCGGCCAGACCATCGCCCAGGCGCTGGTGGCGGCGCAGCGGACAGTGGATCCCGATCGGTACGTGCATTCGCTGCACGGCTATTTCATGCGGCCCGGCGACACCAAGGTGCCGATCGTCTACGAGGTCGACCGCATTCGCGACGGCGGCTCCTTCACCACGCGGCGCGTGGTGGCGGTCCAGCACGGCCAGGCGATCTTTTCGCTCGAAGCCTCGTTCCAGCAGGATGAGGTCGGCCTGGAGCACCAGGTGCCGATGCCGCAGGACGTTCCGGGGCCGGACACATTGCTGTCGCAACGCGAATTGCTGGGCAAATTCGGCGAGGCGGTGCCCGATGGGATCAAACGCTACTGGGAGCGCGACCGGCCGATCGAGATGAAGCCGGTGATGCTGAAGCATTACACCAGCCGCGAAAAGCTGGAGCCAAAGCAGAACATCTGGATCCGCACCACCGGTCCGGTGCCGGCGGACCGCGCCATCCAGGCAGCGGTGCTCGCCTATCTCTCCGACATGACGCTGCTCGACACATCGACCTTCGCGCATGGCCGCGCCATTTTCGATCGCGATATCCAGGCGGCGAGCCTCGACCACGCCATGTGGTTCCACCGCAGCCATGCGCTCGACGACTGGATGCTCTACACGCAGGACAGCCCGTCGACGCAGGGCTCGCGCGGCTTTACACGCGGCTCGCTGTTTGCCCGCGACGGTACGCTGATTGCCTCGGTTGCGCAGGAAGGGCTGATCCGGCTCAAGCGATCGCCTGCAGAGTAGGCATTTTTCGAAATTTGCCCAATTTTTAAGCAGGCGTATCGCCGCAGCTGTGGGCAGGTTGCGTCGGCGCACTCCCTAATCTCTTTGTTTACAGTGGGTTAACACCCTGCTTCCGCACTTGGCACGGAGCTTGAATCCTTGTGGGCACTCTCCGGCTCTTTGGGATCGGTGAAGGTGTACAAACGCGGGGGACCGCAACAGCAAAGGGTGAAACCTTATGAAAATCGTGATGGCAATCATCAAGCCGTTCAAGCTCGACGAGGTACGCGAAGCGCTCACCGCCGTCGGCATCCAGGGCCTGACCGTCACCGAAGTCAAAGGCTACGGGCGTCAGAAAGGGCATACGGAGATCTATCGCGGGGCGGAATACGCGGTCAGCTTCCTGCCGAAGATCAAGATCGAAGTCGCGGTCAGTGCCGACATGGTCGACAAGGCCGTCGAAGCCATCACCGCAGCCGCCAAGACCGGCCAGATCGGCGACGGCAAGATCTTCGTTTTCGGCATCGATCAGGCGGTGCGCATCCGCACCGGCGAAACAGACACCGACGCGCTCTGAGCGGCGATCACGTATTCCAATGGAGAGTTCAATGAATATTCCTTCCACCTTGAAGACGACGGGACGAGCTGCCCTTTTGGGTTCGCTTACTCTCGCAGCATTGGGCACGGTTGCCGCCTTCGCACAGGAAGCGGCACCGGCCGCAGCCGCGGCCGCGCCGGCTGCTGCCCCGACCCCGGTGCTCGACACCGGCAACACCGCCTGGATGCTGACCTCGACGGCGCTGGTGCTGATGATGACCATTCCGGGCCTGGCGCTGTTCTACGGCGGCATGGTGCGCAAGAAGAACGTGCTCGCCACCGTCATGCAGAGCTTCGCCATCACCTGCCTGGTGACGGTGCTGTGGTTCATGTTCGGCTATTCGCTGGCCTTCTCGGACGGCGGCGGCGTGAACAGCTATATCGGCGGCACCTCGAAGTTCTTCCATCACGGCATCACCACGGCCTCGCTGTGGCTGCCGGGCGTCGCCAACATTCCTGAATTCGTGTTCTCGATGTTCCAGATGACATTCGCCATCATCACGCCGGCGCTCATTGCCGGCGCCTTCGCCGAACGCATGAAGTTCTCGGCGCTGCTGATCTTCATGGCGTTGTGGCTGCTGGTCGTCTACGTGCCGATCGCGCATTGGGTCTGGGGTGGCGGCTTCCTCGGATCGGCGGGCGTGCTCGACTTTGCCGGCGGTACGGTCGTTCACATCAACGCCGGTGTCGCCGGTCTGGTCTGTGCGCTGGTTCTCGGCAAGCGCGAAGGCTATGGCACCACCAACATGGCGCCGCATAACCTGGTCTATTCGGTGATCGGCGCTTCACTGCTGTGGGTTGGCTGGTTCGGCTTCAACGCCGGTTCGGAACTGGCAGCCGACGGTCTTGCCGGCGCTGCCATGCTCAACACCCAGGTTGCCACCGCCGCGGCGGCACTGGCCTGGATGTTCGCCGAATGGATCGTCGCCAAGAAGCCTTCCGTGCTCGGCATCATCTCGGGTGCGGTTGCCGGCCTGGTCGCGGTGACGCCGGCTTCCGGCTTCGTCAACCCGACCGGTGCCTTCATCGTCGGCATCGTCGCAGGCGTCGTCTGCTACCTCTCGGCGGTCAAGGTCAAGCACATGTTCGGCTATGACGACTCGCTCGACGCCTTCGGCGTGCATGGCGTCGGCGGTGTGGTCGGCGCTCTGCTCACCGGCGTGCTCGCCGACCCGGCGATCAACAGCCTCGGCGCAGGTGCTTCGCTCGGCAAGCAGATCTACGGCGTTGCCGTCACCATCGTGTGGACCGGCATTGCCACCTTCGTGCTCCTCTACATCGTCAAGGCGCTTGTCGGCCTGCGCCCGACGACCCAGGAAGAGGTCGAAGGCCTCGACATCTCCCAGCATGGCGAAGTGGTGCCGTAAGGGCGGAACCCTCCTCCCGCCGGCCCCATATCTCCACGCAATTCCGAATGGAAAGCGCTGCACAGTTCTCCTGGAATTGCTTTGAAAGATCCCGTCGTGACGCTCCCGAAAGGAGTTCACGCATTGAGGCCCGGATCGCATCCGGGCCTCTTTTTTTGGCAAGCCATTCCGGCAATGCCCGGCTTCACGCAATCACGTTCGCGTGATCATGTTTTTTGAGGAAACAACGACCGCTCTGGTTCCGAACCGTGGGGACGATCGTCGTTCTGACGCTCGTGCCAAACAACAGGGAAGGAAACCATCTCATGAACCTCAAGAACATCTGTCTCGGAGCGCTTGCTCTTTCCATGATCGGCGGCGTGGCGTTTGCCGGTGCTCTGGACGAGCCCGACAACATGGCGCCGTTCTTCACGGATTCCGGCATGAAAACCATGAAGCCGATGGCGGGCTTCAAGACAGCTTTCATGGCCATGCCGATGGAAAAGCAGGAAGCGATGAAGAAGGAATGCCAGGATGCGGCGATGAGCAAGCCGCATGCGGAATTCTGCGCCAATGTGCAGGCGCTCGGCGGCGCCAACTGATTTGCCGCGATCGGGCCGAGGCCCGATCTCCGTTCAGACGACCAATGGCGGGCCGGCAGCCCGCCATTGTTTCGTTCGATGGAGCTCCATCGGTCCGTCGTCCATCATTGCCTCATACGGCTCAACCGGCGGTAATGAGGTTTGAGCGTCTCAACCTCTTATAGTTAATGCGCCCTTAACCTTCCCACCGATAGTCTGAGACCCGAATCTGCCGGAGTGCGCCACGCACCCGGCGAGTCCACGACAGACGGGGAAGAGCATGCGTTCAGGGGCTTCAGCACCGCTCGCGCTGGCCGATACGGGGCACGGCATCCAGGCGTTCGCGCGGCGTCAGGTCGGGCGGCTGGTTGGCGTCGGCCTGTTCGCGCTGGCCGCCTTTGGCGTTGCCAGCCTTGCCACCTGGAATGTCGCCGATCCGAGTTTTTCCCACGCGACGAACAACTCCGTCACCAACGCCATGGGCTATGCGGGTGCCGTGTTCTCCGACCTCGCCATGCAGTTCTTCGGCCTCGCCGCCGTCGCCGCCCTGGTTCCGACGGTCATCTGGGGCTTCCTGCTGTTTTCCGCGCGCGGTGTCGACAGGCTGCCCAAGCGCGGGTTGTCCTGGTTCGGCTTCGCGCTGCTGGCCGCGGCGATGGTCGGCTGCGTGGTGCCGCCCAAGACCTGGCCGCTGCCCACCGGCCTCGGCGGCGTGTTCGGCGACATGGTGCTGAAGATCCCCGGTGTCGTCATCGGCGGCTATCCGACCGGGCTGATCGCCAGCATCATCGCCATCCTGCTGTCGGCGCCCGCACTGTGGCTCTTCGCCCATGGCTCGGCGCTGATCGGACGCAAGAACGGCTTTGCCGTGATGGAGGACGAGCCCGCCGTCGATCCGCGCGAGGACGACCTTTTGTTCGACAATGACGAGGACGAAGGCGACGAGGGCATCCTGGCGCTCGGCGCCATCACCCATTGGTGGCTGTCGCTGCGCGCGTGGATGCACCGCCGCGCCGTGCGCCGCAGGCAGGAGCGGGACGAGTACGAGCCGGAGATGGAGCAGCGCTCCACCGCCTGGCGCCGCGCCGCCGAACGGGTCGAATCGGCCGAGTTCGCCGAGCAGCGGATGAGCCAGGATGGCCGCGCCCGCGTCGAGCCGGAATTCTTCGCCGCCATGGTCAACGACCGCAGCGCCTCGCTCGACCCCGACGATGCCGATATCTTCGACGACCGCTTCGACAATGCGGGCGAGGATGCCGATTTCGACGATGAGCCTGTCGTGCAACGCCGAGGCGCGCCGACCGCCAAGGTACAGCCGTTCCGTTCCGATGCCGCCACGCGCGTCGAGGCGCCGGCGGCGCGCCCCGTGCCCGGCGCCCGTGTGCAGCGCGAGGCGCAGACATCGCTGATCGGCTCTGAAAAATTCGAAATGCCGTCGCTGCACTTCCTCTCCGAGCCGAAGAACGTGGTGCGCGACGCCAGCCTGTCCAAGGACGCGCTGGAACAGAACGCGCGCCTGCTCGAAGGCGTGCTGGAGGATTTCGGCGTCAAGGGCGAGATCATCGCCGTCCGTCCGGGTCCGGTCGTCACGCTCTATGAGCTCGAACCGGCGCCCGGCATCAAATCGTCGCGCGTCATCGGCCTGTCCGACGACATCGCCCGCTCGATGAGCGCCATCGCCTGCCGCGTCGCGGTGGTGCCCGGCCGCAACGCCATCGGCATCGAACTGCCGAACGCCAAGCGCGAAACCGTCTATCTCAGGGAGATCCTGGCCAGCCGCGACTTCGAGACGACGAAGGCCAAGCTGGCACTGGCGCTGGGCAAGACCATCAATGGCGAGGCGGTCATCGTCGACATCGCCAAGATGCCGCACGTGCTGGTCGCCGGCACCACCGGCTCGGGCAAGTCGGTCGCCATCAACACCATGATCCTGTCGCTGCTCTACCGGCTGACGCCGCAGGATTGCCGGCTGATCATGATCGATCCGAAGATGCTGGAACTCTCGGTCTATGACGGCATCCCGCATCTGCTGACGCCCGTCGTCACCGATCCGAAGAAGGCGGTGGTGGCGCTGAAATGGACCGTGCGCGAGATGGAGGACCGCTACCGCAAAATGTCCAAGGTCGGCGTGCGCAACATCGACGGCTTCAACGCCCGTGTCAGCCAGGCGGACAAGAAGGGTGAGAAGATCTCGCGCACCGTTCAGACCGGCTTCGACCGCCAGACCGGCGAGGCGATCTACGAGACCGAGAACCTCGATCTCGAGCCGATGCCTTATATCGTCGTCATCATCGACGAGATGGCCGACCTGATGATGGTCGCCGGCAAGGACATCGAAGGTGCCGTGCAGCGCCTGGCGCAGATGGCGCGCGCCGCCGGCATCCATGTCATCATGGCAACGCAGCGGCCGTCGGTCGACGTCATCACCGGCACCATCAAGGCCAATTTCCCGACCCGCATCTC
This sequence comes from Mesorhizobium sp. M7A.F.Ca.CA.002.04.1.1, assembly GCF_004022805.1. Classification (NCBI taxonomy): domain Bacteria; kingdom Pseudomonadati; phylum Pseudomonadota; class Alphaproteobacteria; order Hyphomicrobiales; family Phyllobacteriaceae; genus Mesorhizobium; species Mesorhizobium sp. M7A.F.Ca.CA.002.04.1.1. The sequence goes on from NZ_RZPL01000053.1 coordinate 11,148, forward strand.
CTTCCAGGTGACGTCGAAGATCGACAGCCGCACCATTCTGGGCGAGCAGGGCGCCGAGCAGCTGCTCGGCATGGGCGACATGCTCTACATGGCCGGCGGCGGCCGTATCCAGCGCGTGCACGGCCCGTTCGTCGCCGATGAAGAGGTCGAGAAGATCGTCGCGCATCTGAAGCTGCAGGGCGTGCCGGAGTATCTCGACGCCATCACCGAGGATGATGGCGAGGATGACGACGAGCCGTCAGGCAAGGGTGGAGCGAGCGGCGGTGGCGGCAACAGCAATTTCGAGGATTCCGACGATCCTTACGATCAAGCGGTCTCCGTGGTGCTGCGCGATGGCAAGGCCTCGACCAGCTATATCCAGCGCCGGCTGGGCATCGGCTATAACCGCGCTGCCTCGATCATCGAGAAGATGGAGAAGGAAGGTATCGTCGGCCCGGCCAACCATGCCGGCAAGCGCGAGATCCTGGTGCCGACCGAAGAGGACAAGTTCTGACCAGAAAGCCTGACCCTTGCGACATCCGGCAACCTTGAACCTTTCAAGGCGTTGAAGCGACCAAGGGACGCCCGACCCGCCAAATTTCAGCCCAACTGGGGGTCCAAGCACAGAACAACTCAGGAATCAGACGAGAGTGACCGACATGAAAAACGATCTTTCAGCGCTCAGCACATTTGCTCCATCCCGGCGTCAGTTGCTGGGCCTCGGTCTGGCGTTTGCAGGGGCGGCAGCCTTCAACGCGGTGCCCGGCTTCCAGGTGCTGGCCTCGGCGCAGGCGGCTGTGCCGGCCGCTGCGCAGAAGATCGCCGACCACTTTTCCTCGGTCAAATCGATGAGCGGCGAATTCGTGCAGTTCGGCCCCAAGGGCGAGCAGACCGGCGGCAAGTTCTTCCTCGAACGGCCGGGCAAGATCCGCTTCAACTACGACGGCTCTTCGAACTTCCGGGTGATTTCAGACGGCCAGTCGGTGGTCATCCTGAACAAGAGGCTCAACACGTCCGATCTCTATCCGCTGTCGAAGACACCCTTGAAGCTGCTGCTCGACAACAGGATCGACCTCTCCGGCGACCGCGTCAAAAGCGTCAAGCAGGAGGACGACCTCACAACCATCCAGCTCGCCGACAAATCGGTGTTCGGCAATTCGAAGATCACCATGATGTTCGATCCGAAAACCTTCGACTTGCGGCAGTGGACGATCACCGACGCGCAGGGCAAGGATACGACGGTGATGATCTTCAACACCAAGGAAGGCGTCAGCTTCGCGCCGGATACTTTCGCCATCGACTACACGGCGAACCGCGAGCTCAACACCAACAAGGCGCGCTAGCTTCAAACGCTCCAATAGCTGTGGAAAGCACCGGGCCGCGCCTCGTCGAGCGTTGCCCGGCTTGTCTTTGCGGCTTGCGGCTGGCAATTTCCCGGACCGACTCCGTCAAAAGGCGTCTTCCCCGCCGGGACCCATCGGTTCTGGCCGGTTGCACGCTGTCCTGGATTGCCAAATGCCCTTCTCCATCGCCACCTGGAACATCAACTCCGTTCGCCTTCGCATGCCGATCGTCGAGCGCCTGCTCGTCGAGCATGCGCCCGACGTGCTGTGCCTGCAGGAAACCAAGGTTCCCGACGAACTGTTCCCCGAGAAGGCTTTCCGCAAGCTCGGCTACGAGCACATCGCCTTCCATGGCCAGAAGGGCTACCACGGCGTAGCAACCGTGGCGCGGCGGCCGATCGAATTGGTCGAAAAGCGACGCTTTTGCGAAATCGAGGACAGCCGGCACCTCTCGGTGACGGTGCGGGCCGGCGGCAAGGCGATCCTGCTGCATAATTTCTACGTCCCGGCGGGCGGCGACGAACCGGATCCCGTCATCAACAGGAAGTTCAAGCACAAGCTCGATTTCGTTGCCGAGATGAATGCCATCCGGGCAGAACATGACGAGGTGTCCGGCTCGGTGCTGGTCGGCGACCTCAACATCGCCCCGCTCGAACATGACGTCTGGTCGCACAAGCAATTGCTCAACGTGGTCAGCCACACGCCGGTCGAGACGGAAAATTTCGAGGCGATGCGTCGCGCCGGCAACTGGGCCGACCTGATGCGGCTCAACGTGCCGGATGAGCAGAAGCTCTACACCTGGTGGAGCTATCGCGCGCAGGATTGGGAGCTGTCCAATCGCGGCCGCCGCCTCGACCACGTCTGGTCGTCGCCGAACCTTGTGCCCAGCTTTTCCGGCTACGAGATCCTGCGTCTGGCGCGCGGCTGGGAGCGCCCGTCGGACCATGTGCCTGTCATCGCGCGGTTCGATCTGGACTAGTCTGGTCGAAAATGCCCGCGTGCGGCAGTCAGTCTGTAGAGTTGGGACCGGCTGGATCCACCCACGGGCGGCCCAATCGTGTCACCATCGCCGCGTACCCAACGGCACCTGCCGCCCAGAGGAAGATGCCAAGCTCTTTGACGACGTCCTCGGCGATGGCGGCCGCAGAACCGGGGGTAGGAAACAGCTCTCCGAGCTGGTCGATCGATGCTGACATCGCCAGCAGGAAGCCTGCGGCCACAAAGATGATCGTGCCGTCGAATGTTTTCCGTCGCAGCCGGAAGAACCAGAACAACCCGGCGGCGGCGTAGGCAATCATCGGAACGATCTCCGGTATCCCAACAATGGGCAGCACGTCCTCATGGATCAACAACAGGTCATCGAGGCCCAAGAGGAGGGTAAGGCCGCCGAGAAACGTGCAATCCCATCGGCGCGTGAGCAGGCCAGCAAACAGGGTTGCGGCGCCGGAGCCGATCCATAGCGAAGCACCCAGGGACGAAATCCACCCCGTATAGAAACCGACTCCGGCGGCTGCGGATGGATCTCGATAAAAGATCCACGCGTCCAGACCACGAATTTGCGCGACGGACAGCGCGGCCAAGAGCATCGCAACGTTAATCGCCGCCGCCGCCACCACGACCAAGCGCCAGGCTATTGTCCATTCGCCGCCATGCTTTGTGTTCGGCGCGCTGTTCTCTGGCATTAGCTATTCTCATTGAGGACTGAGAGGAACTCCATTGGAATCAAAGATCAAGAAGTGCTGACCTATGCCTAATCCATTACGATGGCTGCCAGTTCTGCCGCGCCGAGAACTCCGCCTGCATTGTGCCGGTGGTCAGCATCGAACGGTTGCAGCGCTTCGCTCCACCGAACCCATTGTACCATGGCGCCGATGTTCAGGGGAGGCCGGCCTGCAAATGCCCGACCTGAATCCCAGCACGCTTCGAAGCGCGTCCAAATAAATTCGAACTCAAACGGCGCGCTTCACGTCTTCACGCATGTCGTTGCCCCAGGGCTGCTGCGCTGACAGGCCTGCGAGATCCGGTAGATGGGGATGGTCGCGGCGGCGTGTCGCCAGCATCCGTTGCGCCGCTTCGATGATTGTCGGCGCCGGGACATCGGCGACCAGGCCGGTCGGGCTGGCATGGCGGGTCGCGATCACGTCCACGCAGTTCGAAAGCGGCCTCCAACGGGCCATGTTGGCGCCGCCATTGAGGATAACCATCGGCGTCATCACCGTTGCCATGAGATGTGCGGTACCGCCTTCGGCGCCGATGTAAAGATCGGCAAACTCGCCGAGCGCCAGCAAGATGTCACCGATATCGACACCTCCGATCGCGGCGGAATCGACAAGCCGCAGCTTCGGCACGCGC
>NZ_RZPL01000540.1:0-4069 GCF_004022805.1 Mesorhizobium sp. M7A.F.Ca.CA.002.04.1.1
ACTGTGGCCTGAGCCGGGCGCCGTCGCTCTATCTGTCTGGCACGATACTTGGTCCGTCGGAACTGCGCGACGAGGCCAAGGCACGGCGGCTAGCCGGCATCGCCGCGACCTATCTGACGCCGGCGCCGCTGGCGGAGACATTCGGCATCGACCGCGAAGGCGCCATTCTCAGCCACGGCAACATCGCGCTCGACCCGCGTAAGCTGACGGCTGGGCTGCTGCTGAAATCCCTTCAGCGCAAGGCTCGCTTCTACGCCCCCGTCGACGCGACAGTGATCGAGGATAGCGCCGAAGCTGTTGTCGTCGCGACCAGGGATGGCCCGACCATAACCGCGCGACATGTTGTTCTGGCCACCGGCTACGAACTTGTGGAGATCGTGCCGGCCGCGGCCCACCGGATCATCTCGACATGGGCGATCGCAACATGCCCGCAACCGCGAAAGCTCTGGCCGGACGCAGCGTTCATCTGGGAAGCGTCGGAGCCGTATCTGTATATGCGCACGACGATCGACGGCCGGGTCATTTGCGGCGGCGAGGACGAGGATTTTGTCGACGAAGCGCGGCGCGACGAGCTGATCGCCGACAAGAGCACACGCATCGCCGAGGAGCTCGGCCTGGTATTTCCGCATCTCGACACCAGGCCCGATTTTGCCTGGACCGGTTCGTTCGGCACCACAACCACCGGCCTGCCCTATATCGGCGCCATTCCCCGCCACCCGCGCATCTATGCAGTGATGGGCTACGGCGGCAACGGCATCACCTTCTCGCAGATCGCTTCCGAGATTGTCCCGGCTTCGATCAACGGGCTGGAGGACACGGATGCAAGATTGTTTGCCTTCAACCGCTGATCGCACCCGCAAACAATCCGTCATCACCTGATTGTAACGCATCTGAAACACACTTAAGTCTTTGGTGAAGTCGGCCGCGCGAGAATGGCTTGTGCGGCCTTCGTCTGAGGGAGAGCCAAATGGATTTCAGTGGTTTCGATATTGCGGTTGGTGCACTTGCCCTTCTGGTATTGGTGCTGCTGATCAAAGGCATCAGGACAATCCCGCAAGGCTACAACTATACGGTGGAGCGCTTTGGCCGTTACACCAAGACACTGAGCCCGGGTCTCAATTTCATTTACCCGTTCATCGACCGCATCGGCGCCAAGATGAACATGATGGAGCAGGTGCTCGACGTTCCAAGCCAGGAAATCATCACCCGCGACAACGCCATTGTCGGTGTCGACGGCATCGCCTTTTTCCAGATCCTCAACGCCGCTCAGGCCGCCTACCAGGTTTCCGGCCTGCAGAACGCCATCCTCAATTTGACGATGACCAACATCCGTACCGTCATGGGTTCGATGGATCTCGATGAACTCCTGTCGAACCGCGACGCCATCAACGAGCGCCTGCTGCGCGTCGTCGACGAAGCGGCCCACCCGTGGGGCATCAAGATCACCCGCGTCGAAATCAAGGACATCAACCCGCCGGCCAACCTTATCGAATCGATGGGCCGGCAGATGACCGCGGAACGCAACAAGCGCGCCCAGATCCTTGCCGCCGAAGGCCTCAAGCAGTCGCAGATCCTCGAGGCCGAAGGCCGCAAGGAAGCCGCCTTCCGCGATGCCGAGGCGCGCGAACGTTCGGCCGAGGCGGAGGCCCGCGCCACCCAGGTTGTGTCGGAAGCGATCTCCAAAGGCGATGTGCAGGCGCTGAACTACTTCGTTGCCCAGAAATACACCGAAGCGTTGGGCAAGATCGGCACTGCGACCAACAGCAAGATCGTGCTGATGCCCTTCGAGGCATCGTCGCTGATCGGTTCGCTCGGCGGCATTGGCGAGATCGCCAAGGAAGTCTTCCGCAGCGAGGGCACGACCGGCTCGCAGAGGCAGGCCGCGCGCCCGCCGGTCGTTCGCCCAACCGACAACTGAGGTCGAAACCAATGATCGACCGCATCGTTTCCGAACTCGGCCCGTGGAACTGGATGGTTCTCGGTTTCGTCCTGCTGGTGATGGAAATCATCGCGCCGGGTATCTTCATGCTGTGGATCGGCATCGCCGCGCTGATCATCGGCGCTGTGTCGCTGCTGATCTGGGACACCGGCTTCTGGACATGGCAGGTCCAGGTCCTCGCCTTCCTGGCGCTGTCGCTGGTCTCGGCCTATGTCGGCAAGAAGCTGGTCGGCAGCCGCAACGACCCGACCGATCAGCCGCTGCTCAACCGGCGCGGCGCGCAGATGGTCGGCAGGATGGCGACACTTGCCGAACCGATCCGTGACGGGCGCGGCCGCATCAAGCTGGGCGACACACTGTGGCGTGTCTCCGGCCCTGACCTGCCGGCCGGCACGCAAGTGCGCGTGACGGGTGCGGCCGATACGGATCTGGAACTGACCGTCGAGGCGGTCTGAACGTTCAGGCGGCGCCGATACGCAGCAGATCATGCAGGTGGATGAGGCCGACTGGTTTCCGGCCCTCCACCACCATCAGGCTGGTGATGGCTGAATTGTTGATCGTCTGCAGCGCCGTTGCCACCAGCGTGTCCGGCGTCGCGGTCTTCGGACCTCTTGTCATCACCTGATCCACCGTCATCGCCAGCAGATTGCTGCCGATGTGACGGCGGATGTCGCCATCGGTGATGATGCCGACCAGCGCACCGTCGACATCGGTGATCGCGACGCAGCCAAACCCTTTGCGCGACAGTTCCAGGATCGCGTCCTGCATGCCGGTGCCCGCAACCACCAGCGGCAGCCTGTCGCCGACATGCATGATCTCGCGGATCTGCGTCAAATTGGCGCCGAGCTGGCCGCCCGGGTGAAAGGTGCGGAAATGGTCCGGCGTGAAGCCGCGTGCTTCGAGCAGCGCGATCGCCAGCGCGTCGCCCATCACCAGTTGCAGCAGCGTCGATGTCGTTGGCGCCAGGCCATGCGGACAGGCCTCCGGAGCGCGCGGCAAAAGCAGCACCACGTCCGCCGCCCGCGCCAGCGCCGATGTCTCTCCGGCGGTGATGGCGATCAGCGGAATGGAAAAGCGCCTGGAATAGGCGACGATGCCCATCAGTTCCTTGCTTTCGCCCGACCACGACATGGCGATGATGGCGTCGTCCCTGGCGATCATGCCGAGATCGCCGTGGTTGGCTTCGGCGGGATGGACAAAGAAAGCCGGCGTGCCGGTCGAGGCCAGCGTCGCGGCGATCTTCGAACCGATATGGCCGCTTTTGCCGACGCCGGTGACGATGAGCCGGCCTTCAATCCCCGAGATCATCTCGACCGCCTGGGCGAAAGGCGCGGCCAGCCCATTCTCCAGCGCCTCGGCGAGGGCTGCGACACCGGCCTGTTCTGTCGCCACCGTCCTCAGCGCCGAAGCGATCGAGGCTTGCCTGTCCAAAGGCTTCTTATCCAGGGATCCCGCATGCATGGCTGATGCGATTAGCGCTTTGCCGGCGCGCTGTCCAACGGAAATGGCCCCAGGCATATCGCCCGAACGTGTGCGGTGGTTCAGACGACGGCAGGCGAGAAAACGCACGCGGTATGAATCCCTTTGGAAATCAGCGCTTCAGGCAGCTGACGGGCCGCTGCCTCAACCCTCCGTTAACCATCCCCATTTACGGTTCGGTAAGTATGGCGCGCGTGCGCCGCGCAAGCAGTGGTGGCGATGTCCGGGGTCCAGCCAGAAAATTCGACGGGACGTGGGGGCAAGGCGGTCTGCGCCTTGCTGCTGGCAACCAGCATGTTTGCCTTGCTGCGCCCAACGGCGCTCCATGCCCAGGAAACCGAACTGCGCGGCGAAGTTTCGGAATCGGCGATCCTGTCCGACCAGCAGCGCAAGGCGAGACAGCTGGCCTTGGCAGCGCAGGGTCAACAGCCGGCCAACGCCGCGCAGGACAACGCGCCGGCCCGCACCTATCTGCCGGCCAGCGCCGGTGCCGTGCCTGACGACGCTGACACTGGCGACGCCACCGCGACCGGCAGCCTCTTTGACCCGCCGGCAGCCACTGACGACACGTCCGTCGACACTGCGGCGCCGCCCAAGCCGCGCCGCCGCTCATCGGCCGCCAGGCAGAATGCGGCTGACCAAGCCAAGGAC
>NZ_RZPL01000541.1:0-4063 GCF_004022805.1 Mesorhizobium sp. M7A.F.Ca.CA.002.04.1.1
CTCCGGCGCCAGCGCCATGCCGAGCTTGATCGCGTCATGTTCGGAATTGACCTGTACCTCCTTGCCTTCCCAGAGGATCTGGCCGGCGGATTTGCGGTGGCGGCCGTAGAGCGTGGTGACGAACTCGCTGCGTCCGGCGCCGATCAGCCCATAGAGTCCGACGATCTCGCCGGCGCGGACCGTCATCGAGACATTTTCGAAGCCCTTGCCGGACAGGTTTTTCGCCTCGATGATGGCGGCGCCCGGCGTGAAATGCTCCTTGTGATAGACCTGCTCGATCGAGCGGTTGATCATCATCTTGACCAGTTCGGCATCGTTGGTCTCTGCGATGTTGCGGGTGCCGACCAGCGTGCCGTCGCGCAGCACGGATACCCGGTCGGCGAGTTCGAACACTTCCTCCATGCGGTGGCTGATGTAGATGATCGTCACGCCTTCGCCCTTCAGACGGCGGATCAGCGTGAAGAGCTGGTCGGCCTCCTTGCGGGTGAGGTAGGCGGTCGGCTCGTCGAAGATCAGGAATTTGGTGCCGCGCACGGTGGCGCGGGCGGCGGCTATCAGCTGCTGCTGGCCGATGGTCAGGTCGCCGAGCGTGACATGCGCCGGCAGGTCGAAGCCTAGGTCGTCGATGATCGTCTGCGCCTGCCTGACCATGGCGCGCTGCTGCAGGATGCCGAAGCGCGAATTCTCCTCGCCGAGGAACATGTTGGCGGCGACCGTCAGGTGACGGCACAGCACGACTTCCTGGTGCACGGCATTGATGCCGAGCGCCATCGCCTCGTGCGGCGTCGCCAGGGCGGCCGCCTGGCCCTCCCAGACAATCTCTCCGGAGGTGCGCGGCATGACGCCGGTCAGAAGCTTGATGAGCGTGGATTTGCCGGCGCCGTTTTCGCCGACGATGGCGTGGATCTCACCGGACTTGAAGGCGAGATCGACCGGTTTCAGCGCGTGGGTGCCGGGATAGCGCTTCTCCAGGCCACGCAATTCGAGGATAGTCCGCCCCTGTTCCAGAACGGGTGCGGGATGCAGTTCCTGCGCCGTCGAAATCATGACAATCCTCCCAGATTGGCCTCCCGGATTGGCTTCCCAGGCTGGCCTCACGATTGGCACGCGGCGAGGCAGGGATATGCCTCGAAAACAGCCTGGCTCAGGCGTGCGGATTGCCAAGCCGTTCGTGCGGCAGTTTGTGTCTCCGGGGCGAGGTGCCCCGGAGACGATTGCGGATGCGACGGCTCAGAGCTTCGGATTGAGCAGCGCGTCGATCTTGGGATCTTTCATGTTGTCCTTGGTCACCAGATTGGCGCCGGTGTCGACATTGGCTTCGACCTTCTCGCCCTTGGAGGCGGCGAGCGCGGTCTTGATGCCGTCATAGCCCATCCGGTACGGATCCTGGACGACGAGGGCGGAAATGACGCCGTCGTTGAGGAACTTGATCAGCTTCTCGTCGCTGTCGAAACCGACCAGCGCCAGCTTGCCGCCAAGGTTGTTTTCCGCGACGGCCTGGCCGACGCCCTGCGCCATGATCAGGTTGGAAGCGAAGATGCCCTTGAGGTTCGGGTTGGCGGTGATCAGGTCGGTGGCGATGTTGAGGCCGGTGGTGGCCTGGCCGTCGGCATATTTGTCGGCAACCAGCTTGAGGCCCGGATATTTGGCGGCCAGCTGTTCGGTGAAGCCCTGCTTGCGCTGTTCGAGCGAGCCGGCGCCAGGTGCGTTGGTGATCAGGGCAACGTCGCCCTCGATCTTGCCGCCGTTGGCGGCGCCGATGGCAGCTGCGAGGCCGTCGGCAGCGACGCGGCCGCCCTGGACGTTGTCGGTGGTCAGGAACGAGGTGAAGGCCTTGGAGTCGGCACCGGAGTCGATGCCGATGACCTTGACCTTGGCAGCGGCTTCATCGATCGGCTTGCCGAGCGCCTTGAACTCGGTCGGCGCAATGACGATGGCCGCCGGGTTGCTGGCAACGGCGTTCTCGAGGATCGAGACCTGGCCGTTGACGTCGGTTTCAGCCTGGGCGCCGAGTTCCGGCACGTTGACGCCGAGATCCTTGCCGGCCTTGCGGGCGCCGGCCAGAACGATCTGCCAGTAGAAGGACGTGGTGTCCTTGACGATGATCGGAATGGTGACGTCCGCCGCCGAAACCGGCGCCGGATGCATGACGCCGGCGAGCATTGAAGCTGCTGCCAGCGCCATGACGGCGCGGCGGTTGAGAATGCTGGTCACGAATTTCATGAGGTTTCCTCCCTAAGTCGCCCGGTGAACGATACGGAAGCTCCGTTCGGATAGGCGCGGTCCCAAACAGAACTTTATCAATAAAAAACAGTTGCCCTGTTTTGATAGTGCATCGAACAGATCGATGCAAGCGGTGTTTGACCAGTCGTTGCGAGGTCTGGCAGAGGCAGATCCCCCGCCCTGTTCTCCCATTGGCGCCGTCACGCTTCCGTTCCGTTCTGGGAACGTATGGAATATTAATTCCACCAATTCGTCAATATGGAATATCCATTCCTCCATGTGCCGAAGGAACATGAAGTTTCACACCAGCTCCTGCACCAGCGTGTAGGGACGATATTTGGCGTATTCCGTTTCCGGTACGTCGATGTCGAGCAGCTCGAGGTTGCGCGTCAGATTTGCCAGCTTGGCGGTGCCGGTCAGTACGGTGGCGACGGCAGCTTCATGCAAGGGGAATTGGAACGCTGCGGCGGCGAGCGGATAGCCACCCTCGGCGGCGATCCTTTCCATTGCGCCGACGCGGTCGAGCACGTCATGGCTGGCGGGGCGGTAGTCGAAATGTGCGCCTTGCACCGGGCCGGTCGCCAGGATGCCGGAGTTGAACACGCCGCCAATGACCAAGGAGGTCTGCTGTGCCCGGCATAGCGGCAGCAACTCCGCTTCGGCACTGCGGTCGAGCAGGGAATAGCGGCTGGCAAGCAGGATGCAGTCGAGCGGCGCCCGGCGCATCACGTCCAGGCAGATCTGCACCTCGTTGACGCCAAGCCCATAGGCAGAAATGACGCCAGTCCGTTTCAGCTCTTCGAGTGCCTTGAGGCCGCCATCCATCAGGTCGCGAAAATGCAGCTTGGTCTTCTCGATACCATGGGTGTAGGCGCCGATGTCGTGGACAAACAGGATGTCTATCCTGTTTAGGCCAAGCCGCGCATAGCTGAACTCGACCGACCGCATAATGCCGTCATAGGAATAGTCGTAGTCGAGCGCGAAGGGCAGCGGATCGACATAGGAGTGATCGGGAACCTGATCGTCCGGCACCGGGCGAAACAGCCGGCCGACCTTGGTCGACAGCACATAGGAATCGCGCGGCTTGTAACGCAGGAAGTCGCCGAAGCGGCGCTCCGACAGTCCGAAACCGTAGAAGGGTGCGGTGTCGAAATAGCGCAGGTCGGCATCCCAGGCGCCCTGCAGCGTCTCCATCGCCGCTTCGCGCGAACAGGCGCGGTAAAGGCCGCCAAGTGCGGCGCCGCCGAAACTGACTTCGGTGACCTCCAGAGCTGTCCGACCGATACGGCGTTTTTCCATGCAAAACCTCCCCGTTGCCCGCCGCTGACCGGCGCGCCGTCTATTTTATATCAGTAAAATCTAAAGTGTTGCGCCCAGATGCCAGGGCACGAACTCGTTGTCGCCGTAGCCGAAGTCCTCGCTCTTGGTCTTGCGGCCGGAAGCCGTTTCGACGATCAGTTCGAAGATCTCGCGGCCCATGCCGGCGATGGTCTTTTCACCCGAGGCGATGACGCCGCAATTGACGTCCATGTCCTCTTCCATCTGGTGGTACATGGTCGAGTTGGTGGCGACCTTGATCGACGGCGTCGGACGGCAGCCGAAGCAGGAGCCGCGGCCGGTGGTGAAGACGATGACGTTGGCGCCGCCCGCCACCTGGCCGGTCGCCGAAACCGGGTCGTAGCCAGGCGTATCCATGAACACCAGGCCACTGCCGGTGACTTTTTCGGCGTAACCGAAGACGCCGTTGAGCGGCGTCTGGCCGCCCTTGGCGACCGCACCGAGGGACTTCTCCAGGATGGTGGTGAGGCCGCCGCGCTTGTTGCCGGGCGAGGGATTGTTG
>NZ_RZPL01000542.1:0-4061 GCF_004022805.1 Mesorhizobium sp. M7A.F.Ca.CA.002.04.1.1
ATGCCGACATTTCGGCGGTGCTGGCCGAGGTCGGTCTGGGACGGCTATCCTCATCGCTCGACCGCGCCGGGCGTTGGGACCATGAGTTGGGCGATGACGAACAGCGCTCGCTGGCCTTCGCCAGGCTCGCGTTGCGGCAGCCGAAATGGGTGATCATCGACGAGGCGCTGGATGCATTCGACGGCCCATCGCTAAGACGCGTGCTGTCGATGCTCGAGAAGCGTTTGCCGGCGACAGCGATCCTCAACATCGGGCGCGGCCAGCACAACGACCACTTCTTCCCGCGCGCGTTGACGATCGTCAAGGATTCCGGTGCGCCAGCGCTGAAGCCCGCCCGCGTCAGAGCCGGCGCGATCGAACCGCCGCCAGTCGCCGCCCGCGGCAAGAAATGACCTGATATCCGGACGGGGAAGCAAAGCTTTATTTTGCCGTGATCGCGAGGGAAGCTCTTCGGGAGAACAACCTGGCGACGGCCATGCTTGATGCTCTGCGCCTGCTTGCCTGTCTTGCCTGCGCCCAGGCTGCCCCCGCCGCCTCGCCGCGGGATGCGCTCGCCGTCGACGTCGAGCTGGTGCTGGCAGTCGACATCTCGCTGTCGATGGACGAGAAGGAGTTCGCGCTGCAGCGCGCCGGTTATGTCGAGGCGCTGCGGCATCCCGACTTCATCAAGGCTGTCCGCGCCGGCGCCACGGGCCGCATAGCGCTGACCTATTTCGAGTGGGCCGGCACGGTGCGCGACGACGCGGTCATCGGCTGGCAGATCATCGATAGTGCCGAGAGCGCCAACAGCTTTGCCGACGAGGTCGCGGCGCGTCCGTTCCGCAGCTTTCGCGGCACTTCGATTTCCGGCGCGCTGGCCTTCGGTGCCGAGCTTTTCGACCGCACGTCTTTCCAGGGCGAACGTAGCGTCATCGACATTTCGGGCGACGGACCGAACAATATCGGACCGCCAGTCACCGCGACGCGTGATGCGGCGACTGCCAAAGGCATCGTCGTCAACGGCCTGCCGATCCTGATCAGCCCGTCGCCCACCTTCAGCCATCTCGACCAGTATTACGCGCAATGCGTGACCGGCGGGCCCGGTTCCTTCGTGCTGCCCATCTATGCCGCCGCGGAGTTTTCGACAGCCATCCGGCGCAAGCTGATCCTCGAAGTGAGCGGCATTCGGGACAAGGCGAGAATCACCCCCGTCGACGCGGCCAAGCCGATAGACTGCCTGCAGGGCGAACGGGACAGGCGGTTTTTATCGGATCCGTATTTTCCCGAACTTGACCGCTGAGCTCTCGATAGTGCGGTTCACGCAATCCGGAGGGAAAACCGTTCCACGATTTTCCTGGAGTTGCTCTGGGTTCAGGCGAGCCGGGCGCCACATTGGTTGCGAAACTCGTTGGAGAGATCGCGGCGCCAGCGTCGGCCATGGACATAGCCTTGCATCAATTCCGGCAGCGAGTAGCCAAGCGCTTTCGACGATCGGTTGGCCATATAGCCCTGGAATGCCTCCGGTATCCTGCCTCGCAGGATATCGGCGATGAGCTGCCGCGAGATCATGTAAGGCGGAATGTGCGGGTAGGCGTGGGCAATATGAGGATGTTTGCCCATCAGGTTCGCATAGGCCTCGACATAGCCGTCACGGCGGCCGGAAATCGAGTTCTCCGAATTGTATTTCGTCCAGTCGAGGTCCTCGGACAGTTGCGCACCGAAGCGCCGGGCAAGGCGCAGCAGCAATTCGCGATCCTGCATGCGGGTGATGTCGCTGTCGTAGCCGCCGATGGCCAGCAAGGCTTCACGGCGAGCAGTGATCGCGGAGCCGGCGATGAAGATGGTCTGCCCAACCAGCGTCCGCTCAAGCATTGCGGGGCTCACGAATGCCTCTGGGTTGGCGCAGTTTGTGATGCGATTGCCCTTCAGGGACACGAACGAACTGATCAGCACTTGCAGTGCAGGATTTTCATCGAACCAGGTCAGGGTTCGTTCAAGCCGGTGCGGCAAGTAGATGTCGTCGGAATCGAGGAACGTCACCAACGGTGCCCGCGCCCGCTCGATGCCGGCATTCCTGGCGGCGTTGGCGCCTCGCCATTTCGCCCCGACATAGATCAGCCGCGGGTCCTGGATGCGGGCCAGCGCCGCTTCGGTCCCATCGGTCGAACCATCGTCGACGACAATGTGCTCAAACCTCGACATGCTCTGGGAGAATACGCTTTCCACGGCGCGCAACACTGTTTCGCGTCGGTTGTGGGTCGGCGTAATGACCGTGATGAGAGGTACTGGATCGATCCCGGCCATGTCTGTCAGCTGTTTCCTGCGCAGGGTTGCGCGTCTGTCCAGGACTTTTCGATTTTCAGAACGGTCGAATGGATTGGACTTCCCTTTCTCTACACCACATCACAGTCGGCGCGACGCTATAAAAAACGACTGCCCCTGTCACCCACCGTGCCGGTACTCAATCCAGGCGAGACAACGAATCCCCGCTCTTAGCGTTCCAATTGCAACAGCACCGCCGCACATAGCATTACGAATCACCGTGGAAGCAACCCATCATGACAGATAGCATACATCCCATTACCTCAGACGTAATCGCTTAGCGCTCGGCCTTTGGTCAGATTGCCCATGCAGAGGCCGGCAACTCGGCTTCGATGACAAGGGAGTTCAGTCATGGCCGCTTACGCCGTCGCCCATATGCGCCAAGCCACAATGGGTCCGCAGATCGTCGAATATCTGCATAGGATAGATGCCACGCTGGAACCTTTCGGCGGCCGTTTTCTGGTCCATGGCGGCGATGTGGAGGTGATCGAGAACGACTGGCCTGGCCATCTGATCATCATAGAATTTCCCGACAGGCAGCATGTGCATGGCTGGTACAATTCGCCGGCCTACCAAGCGATACTGGCGCTGCGCACGGACAATTCGGAGGCCGATGTGGTGTTCGTCGACGGCGTCGAACATCCGCACAAGGCCACGGATGTTCTGGAGCAATCGCCGGATCAAGGATCAATTGGACGCTGAACTGCGGTTCAAGGAATGGCGGTACAGCGTCTAGCTATGCCCAACATAGTCTGGCACCGTTTCGATTTTGTCGCGAACCATGCCAGTTGCGAAACTGAACTGGCCCCAAAACGCCAAACCATAAAATGCCTGACCGACAATCAGAGAAAAGGGAACCTGCCAAAGCGGCATCCCGGTTTCCCGGGCATGGCCTACGATCCGTCGTGTCGTGCGCCATGACATGGTGAGCCACCGGCTGAAGGACTTGACTATCCGTCGCGTGCGGCTCGGCGAATTGAGCGCAACGAACTTCCGGTCGGCGTCGCGACCTGTAACCAGGGCGCGCCAGTAAAAGAACCGCCAGCCCCGCGGCGAATAGTGATAAACGCGTGCGTTGACATTATGAATTTTGTGGCCTTCCCGCAGCAGTTCGCGCATCAGCAAAGTGCAGGAAACCTTGAAGCCGTTATGTTTTGGAAAAGGGTGGCTGAGGATCCACTCGCGTCGAAACGCTACATTGTTGGCGTTGATCGCTCGCTTCGAGGCAAATCGCCCGTCACCACGGGCCATCGGGAAAAACCAGATCAACGCAAAGGTTCTTGAAAAGAAGTCGTCGTATGAAAGGTATGTATATCCGTTTGCGCAGATAACTTCAGAGTTTTCAAAGGGTTCAAGCAGTCCTGATAGCCATCCTGGTTCCGCGACCACGTCGGAATCCAGAAAGATGACGATATCTCCGTCCGATGCCAGCATACCGTTGTTCTTCAGGTCGTAATATCGGCCGCCAGGGAAAGCTGTGAAGACGAGTTCGGCAACCTGACCGAGCTGCGGGGCCTCATTCGAAATCTCACGACGCAACGCCTCTTTGTCCGACTCTGCTCCGCCGTGAGAGATGACGATCCTTGGTCGCGCTGAACCGGTTGCTGAAACCGATGAGATTTCCCGAGCCAAGGCCTTCATCCCAACGCCGATCTCGCCCCAGTCGATCGATTTTGCATTCTCCATTTCGACGACGAGTGAATAAGTTGCGCGTTCTTCGACCATTTTTTGCCCCCCCGAGCCGTCAGTGTGGCTATAGC
>NZ_RZPL01000543.1:0-4044 GCF_004022805.1 Mesorhizobium sp. M7A.F.Ca.CA.002.04.1.1
GCACCATCCAGTTCGCGCTGGGCATCCTGGCCGAGGCCGGGCTTTCCTATCTGGGCCTGGGTGCGCAACCGCCAATGCCGAGCTGGGGCCGCATGCTGTTCGACGCGCAGACCCGCATGGTGGTGGCGCCATGGATGGCGATCTTTCCGGGCATGGCGATCGTTGTCGCCGTGCTGGGGCTGAACCTCCTGGGCGACGGCATCGCCGACATCCTCGATCCGAAATCGCGGCGGCAGCGATGAGCCTGCTCGACATCGAGAACCTGTCGCTGACCATCGGCGACACGCAGATCCTCAAGGGTGTGGAGCTTTCCGTCGCGCCCGGTGAGGTGATGGGGCTGGTCGGCGAATCCGGTTCCGGCAAATCGATGACCGCGCTGACGGTGATGCAGCTTCTGCCCCATGCCGCGCGCGCCAGCGGACGTGTCACATTCGACGGCATCGACATCCTGGCAGCAACCGAGGACCAGATGTGTGCGCTGCGCGGCGACGACATCGGCATGGTGTTCCAGGAGCCGATGACCGCGCTCAATCCGGTCAAGACCATCGGCGAGCAGGTTGCCGAAGGCATACGCTGGCACACCAGGGCCAGCCGCGCCGAGGCCGAAGACCGGGCGCGAAAAATGCTCGACCGTGTCGGCTTGCCCGAAGCGAAATTCCCGCTGTCGCGCTATCCGCACGAACTGTCGGGCGGCCAGCGCCAGCGCGTCGTCATCGCCATCGCCTGCGCGCTGAAGCCGAAGCTGCTGATCGCCGACGAACCGACGACGGCGCTCGACGTGGTGCTGCAGGCACAAATCCTCGACCTTTTGCGCGACCTCGTCGCGGAGAGCCGCATGGGCCTGCTCCTGATCTCGCATGACCTCGCCGTGGTGACCGAGATGGCTGACCGCATCACCATCCTGCGCCGCGGCGAGGTGATGGAAGCCGGCGACACCGCACGCACGCTATCCGAACAGCTCCACCCCTACACGCGCCAGTTGGCGCAGGCCTCGATGCATGTGCCGGCGCGCGCCAGGCCGCATGGCATCGAGACGGGCCGCCCTTTGCTTCAGGTCGAGGGCGTGACCCGCGACTATCCCGGCCGGCGCACTTCGCTGTTCAAGCGCGCGCCTGGTATCCGCGCCGTCGACGACGTCTCGCTGTCGATGGCGCCGAGTCAGTCAGTGGCACTGGTTGGTCGCTCCGGCTGCGGCAAGTCGACGCTCGCCCGCATGATCCTGGCGCTGGATCGGCCGACATCGGGCTCGATCCGGTTCCGCGGCGGGACCATAACCGGCAAGAGCGAAGCCGAGCTGAAGCCGGCGCGACGCGATATGCAGGTCGTTTTTCAAGATCCCTATGGCTCCTTCGACCCGCGCCAGAAGGTGAAAAAGCTGGTTGCCGAACCCCTGCATGTGCTGGAGAAAAAGCCGACGCGCGCCGAGTGCCGCGAGATGGTGGCGCATGCCCTGCACGAAGTCGGCCTCGGCATCAGCGACATGGACAAATACCCCCATGAATTTTCCGGCGGCCAGCGCCAGCGCCTGTCGATCGCCCGCGCCATCATCACCCGCCCCAAGCTGGTCGTTGCCGACGAGCCGGTCTCGGCGCTCGATGTCTCGATCCGCGCCCAGATCCTCGATCTGTTCGCAGAGCTCAACCAGAAGCTCGGCATCGCCTACCTCTTCATCACCCACGACCTGACCGTGGCCCGCGCCATCACGGACGAGGTGCTGGTCATGCATGACGGCAAGATCGTCGAGCGCGGCAAGACGAGCGAAGTGCTCGACCACCCGCAGTCCGAGGCTGCCAAGGCGCTTGTCACCGCCGCCCCTGACTTGCACCGGGCGATCGCGGAGCGGCTGCGGGAGCAAGGCTGATCAGGAGAGAAGGCGGCCCGATCACTCCTGCGTCTTGACCACATCGACCGGGCTGATATCGAGCAGGTCGAGCGTGCGGCGCAGCAGGCGGATCTCGCTCTCGGCCAGTTGCGAATCCGCCTTGGCGATCTCCGCCATATGTTTGGCCAATTGCCGGCGCCGCTCGACGTCGAGATCGCGGAACAGTGCAATCGCCTGCGAGCCATTGGTCTCGTAGCCGAACTCGTTGAGATATTCGATGACGCTGTCGATGCTGCTTTCCTGAATGCCGAAGGCGTCCTTGCAGATGCGCCGGAAGGCAACCATTTCGCTCTCGCTGACCGACCCGTCGGCCAGGATCATGCGAAACAGCATCAGCAATTCCGCCGACAGGACCGGATCGTCCGCCACCTTGCGCACGCCGGGGTCGCCGTCGAATATCTGACGTATCTGGTCCAGCAATGCGAATGCCATCAGGAGCCTCTTTCCGGGTTAACTACACAAACACAATCCAGGCGCGATGCGCTGGGATAGAGGTAGCGCGGAATCGATCTTGCGCAAACAGGGCGGCCGTGGTCGAACGCTCGATATTTCAGCCGGCCGGACACCTCCATACATCAGATGATCGACCTTAGTATCCAGACCGTCGCCATGCTCGCTTTCGCCGCTTTTGCTGCGGGCTTTGTCGATTCGATCGCCGGCGGCGGCGGGCTGATCACAGTGCCGGCGCTGCTGCTTGCCGGCTTCACGCCGGTCCAGGCGCTCGCCACCAACAAACTGCAAGGCATGTTCGGCTCGGGCTCGGCGACCATCCACTACGCGTCGAAGGGTCATGTCGACCTGCGCCGGCAATTGCCGTCGGCGCTTCTGGCCCTTGTCGGCAGCGCCATCGGCGCCTTGCTGGCGACGATCGTGCCGGGTGACATACTGCGGGCTGCCCTGCCCATCGTGCTGATCGCCATCGCGCTCTACTTCGCGTTCAAGCCCAACATGAACGATGTCGACCGCGCCGAGCGCCTGTCGCCGTTCCTGTTTGGATTGACCTTGGTGCCCGCCATCGGCTTCTACGATGGCCTGTTCGGGCCAGGCGCCGGCTCCTTTTACATGCTGGCCTTCGTGGCACTTGCCGGCTACGGCGTGCTCAAGGCGACGGCGCATACCAAATTGCTCAACTTCGCCTCCAACATCGGCGGCTTCATCGTCTTCGCGGCCTTCGGCGTCGTCTACTGGAAGATCGGTCTGATGATGGGCGTCGCCCAGTTCCTCGGCGCTCGCGTCGGCGCCAGCCTGGCCATGCGCATCGGCGCAAGACTGATCAAGCCGCTGCTGGTGATCGTATGCCTGGCGCTTGCTGTGAAGCTGCTGGCTGACCCGGCGAACCCGCTGCGGGCCTTGATTGGTGTGTGATCCCGCGCCCTGATAGGATGCCGCTGTTCGAATCATGTTGGAGAGGCAGACATGAATCTTAGCGCACCTACCCAGATCGTTTTTATCATCTCCGTTGTTATCGCCATCATCGGCGTTCTCGCCGCGCTTGGCGTTCTCTCATTCATTCCACTCGCATCGGCGTGGATCGTGCTTATTGCTTTCATCGTGCTTGCCGGCGGCTGCTTGATGCGCGGCGCCTGACCATTTCCCTTGAAGTGGGGACGAGGAGCGCCCGGCCAAAAGCCGGGCGCTTTTGATTCCGGCCCTTGGTCTGTTAGATTTGACTGGCGCGAGGATGGCCGATGCCAGTCAAGATGCAACCCCAGCAAGAGCAGGACCGGTCCGTCGCCGGGCGGTTTGAGATGCGCCGGCGCCTGCCCGATCCTCGACTTCAGGGCATTGTGTCGGACATTTGCGGCTATCGCGAAATGGCGCCCGGCCATATGCGCAACGTCGAATATGCGTCGCTCACCGTACCGCTGGTCATCAGCTTCGCCGAACCCTTCGCCATCGGCCTCGGCAAGGCGCCCGGCGACAATGACCGCTTCGCCAGTTTCGCCGCCGGCCTCTTTGCCGGACCGGTGGTGATCGAATCCTTCGGCGGCGCCTGCTGCGTCCAGGTCAACTTCACGCCGCTTGGCGCACGCCGTTTCTTCCGCCTGCCGATGAGCGAACTGACAGACAGCATGGTCGTCCTCGACGACGTGCTTGGCGCTCAGGGCTTGGCGCTGCGTGAATGGCTGGGCAATGCGCCGGATTGGACGACGCGTTTCGAC
>NZ_RZPL01000544.1:0-4039 GCF_004022805.1 Mesorhizobium sp. M7A.F.Ca.CA.002.04.1.1
TCTATGAGCACATCATCTTCGATAACCGCGAATTCGTATCCTTCGGCAAGGCCTGCCCTGACCTCAAGGACCGAAGCCTCATCGTCAACGGCGTGGCCAAGGCCTATGCGATGACCGGCTGGCGTGTCGGTTATGCAGCCGGCCCGGCACCACTCGTCAAGGCGATGTCGATCATCCAGAGCCAGTCGGTCACTTCGGTCTGCTCGATTGCCCAGGCGGCGACGGTCGCCGCACTGAATGGCCCGCAGGACGAGGTGGCTCGTTTCCGCGATGCATTCGAGGCGCGCAGGAACCTGGTCGTCGATGGCATAAGGCGCATCAACGGCCTGACGCTGCCGCCGCCGGAAGGAGCTTTCTATGCCTATATCGGTTGCGCCAGCCTGATCGGCCGCAGGACCCCAAAAGGCGTCATGCTGGAGGACGATACGGCGGTGGCGACCTATCTTCTGAACGAAGGCCGCGTGGCCTCGGTGCCGGGCACTGCCTACGGACTTTCACCTTATTTTCGTATCTCCACCGCCACCAGCGAGGAGGTGCTTGCCGAGGCGATCGCGCGGATCAACGCCGCCGTCGCGCAAGTGGAGTAGACCATGCCGCATTACGAACGCATCCTGATCACCGGCGCCGCCGGCCGGCTTGGCTCGGAACTGCGAAAGGGGCTGGTGCCGCTGGCAAAAACGATCCGCCTGGCGGGTCGCGAACCGTTCGGCGATCTTGCTCCTCACGAGGAAGAAGCGGTCTTCGATCTCGCCGACATGGAGGCTACACTTGCGGCCACCAAGGACTGCGACGCGATCGTGCATTTCGGCGGTGCGCCGCTTGAATGCGAATGGCAAACGATCCTGGATTCCAGCATTCGCGGATCCTACCACATCTACGAAGGCGCCCGGAAACACGGCGTGAAGCGGGTTATCTATGCTTCCTCGGTGCATGCCATCGGCTATCATGAAGTCGAAGCCCATATCGGCGTCGATGCGCCGGTGCGCCCCGACAGCCTCTACGGCGTGTCGAAGAATTTCGTCGAAAGCCTGAGCCGGCTCTACTGGGACAAGTTCGGCATTGAGACGGCTTGCCTGCGTATCTTCTCGTCCTTTCCCGAACCGGCCGACCGACGCATGCTGTGGTCGTATCTTTCCTTCGCCGACTGCGTTCGTCTGGTCGAAGCAGCACTGACGGCGCCGCGCGTCGGGCACACAATCTCGTTCGGCATATCCGACAACAAGCTGAAAATGGTCGACAACAGCGGCGCCAACCATCTGGGGTTCATCCCGCAAGACAGCGCCGAGCCATTCCGCGCAGCGGTCGAGGCGAAGACGCAGATTCCGGATCCCAAGGCGCCATCGGTGAAGTATCTGGGCGGGTGGTTCTGCGAGCTTGGCCATCCGGACGACAAGCGGGCGTAACTATCAAAAAACCAATCCGCTAGATGGCGAAGACGAAACATCCACCAACACCCCTACGGCTCCCTGCAATTCACGGCGACAGCCGAATAATGATCATGAAGCGCTTCCGGGACGTTCAGGCCAGGGCGACACCGGCGATCGTGCAAGACCGTAGGCTCCGGCGATCACCCCCATGCCT
The DNA here is from genome assembly GCF_004022805.1 of Mesorhizobium sp. M7A.F.Ca.CA.002.04.1.1. NCBI lineage: Bacteria > Pseudomonadati > Pseudomonadota > Alphaproteobacteria > Hyphomicrobiales > Phyllobacteriaceae > Mesorhizobium > Mesorhizobium sp. M7A.F.Ca.CA.002.04.1.1. The sequence goes on from NZ_RZPL01000544.1 coordinate 1,582, forward strand.
CCGGTGTGCTTCTGAGGTTCGGTGCCGTCTGCCATGTAGGCTTCCGCGATCACCTGTTCTGATGCAGGATCGTCTCGGCCGCAATGAAGCCCCAGGTCAGGTTCGGGCCGAGCGTGGTGCCGGCCCCTACGGCGCGCGTGCCGATGGGGTTGGCCATCGCAAGCCCTGCCGCATAAAGGCCGGGAATGATCGAGCCGTCCGGTCTCAACACCTGCGCCCGCTCGTTGGTCCGGGCCCCGCCCTTGGTGCCGAGGATCGAGCGATTGATCGTCATGCCGACGTAGGGCGCCTTGTCGATCGGCTTCAGCCGGTTCTCGGGGCCATGCGCCTTGTATGCCTCCCAACCATTATCGCCGCGGTGGAAGTCCGCATCGTGCCCGTTCTCGCAAAAGCCGTTCCAGCGCGCGATCGTCTCCTCCAGCGCCGCCGCCGGCAACCCGAGCTTGGCGGCAAGGCCAGCGATGGTATCGGCCTTCTTGATCCAGTCGCGCTCGTAGGAGGCATACCAGCGGAAAGGCAGCGAGGTTTTGAGGAAACGATTATCGCCAACGAGATAGCAGGGCAGATGGACGGGCTCGCCATCCGGTCCGCGCGCATCGATCGCCTCGCCGATGTTGAAGGCGTTTTCGCTGACAAAGCGCTTTCCCTCGCGATCGACCACGATCGAATGCGGCTCGGCCTGGAAGGTCATCGGCAAGCCGTGCGACTGTCCCTGGTAGCGCGTCGGCAGGCAGGGATAGACGTTCGCCTGATCCATGCGGTCCAATTGCGCGCCGACGGAAGCCGCAAGCTTCTGGCCGTCGCCCTCATTGCCGCGCGGGCTGCCGATCCGGTCGAAGGCGCCGGGGAAGTGGCGTGCGCGCATCTCGGCGTCCCATTCGAAGCCGCCGGTTGCGATGACGACGCCGCGGCGCGCGACGATCTTCGTGCGCCGGCCCTTGCTCTCCACCTCCGCGCCGGCGATGCGTGAGTCCGGATCCTGAAGCAGGGTGACGGCGCGCGTTCCCGGCTGAAAGGTGACGCCGGCATCGAGGCAGCCCTTGATCAGCCCGGTCATCAGTGCCGTGCCCTGGCCGCCGGAATTCGTCAGCCATCGCCATAGAAGCTTCGGCCAGACCTTGAACCCGGCGCGGATGGGATGGTGATAGAGATCGAGGTCGACGATCTCCTGGTAGGTAAAGCTGTGCGGCAAGGTGGAGCGGCGCAGACTCCGCGCAAACTTGCCGAGGAGACGGCGGCTGAGCGGCCTCGGCGAGAGCATGCGGCCATAGAGTTTCCCGCCCGGCGCTTCGGCAAAGGGATCGGGCTCGTTGATCAAGCGAAAATCGAGCGGCGTGTTGACGGACAGAAAGTGCAGCATGTCCGGCGCGGCCTTGGCGAAAGCGCCCCAGAGCGCATCTTCCTTCTGCTCCCATCCTTCGGGCGCGACCGCACGCAGATAGGCGAGCGCATCCTCGCGGCTGTCGGCGATGCCGGCTTCGGCCGCGACATGGTTGGCGGGTATCCAGACCCCGGCACCGGACATGGCCGAGGTGCCGCCCAACCATTCGCTCTTTTCGATGACGAGCACCCTGAGGCCACCCTTGGCGGCCCGCAGCGCTGCCGAGCAGGCCGCCGATCCCGAACCGATCACCAGAACATCGTACTCGCCCATCGGCATTCCCCTGCCATCATCGACACAGCACTATATAGAGGCACGAAATTTAATCTGTCTACTATTGTGTCGACACTTTTTGCGCTGTACCCTCTCCAAGTCAGCAACGCGCCCGAACGACCTTCGCAGCTCCATTCGACAGGCAGAGCCATGGACGACACCAACCTTCCACCCGCGCCCTCTGGCATCCATGTTTCCGGAACCGAAACGCGCGAAAGCTACTGGCAGCCGGTTCCCGCAAACGGCCATATCGACGTGGCGCTCGCGCCGCACATCGTCGGCATGGAGCACCCCTTCGCGCTGGGCACGCAGTCGGTAGCGCCCGGCGGCTATGTGCGCGAACACACGCATGACCGCAACGAAGAGACGGTCTATGTCATCGAAGGCCATGGCCGCGCCGTCATCGACGGCAAGGAATATCCGCTGGAACCGGACAGCGTGGTGTTCCTGCCGAAGAATGTCCGACACATGTTCATCAACGACGGCGACACGCGCCTGCGCTGGATCTGGTTGATCGTGCCGAACGGGCTCGAGGATTTCTTTCGCCTGATCGGCAAGCCGCGCAAGCCAGGTGACCGTGTGCCGTCCAATTTCCCGCGCCCCGAAAACGTTCTGGAAATCGAGCGCAAGACGGTGTTCGGGGCAGACCTCGCCGACAAGTTCGATCCCCTGAGGCAGAATCCCTGAAGAAGCCTCGGATGGTGACGCTCGGCCTCATCGGCTTCGGCACGATCGCGCGCGAGATCGTCTCAGCTTTCCCAGTGGACTCGGTTTGCTGGGTGGCGCTGATGCGCGAAGGTACCC
>NZ_RZPL01000545.1:0-4037 GCF_004022805.1 Mesorhizobium sp. M7A.F.Ca.CA.002.04.1.1
GGACAGGTTCGCCGTCGCGACCATCTGGGATCCGATTGCGGTCACCTTCTGCCTGGCGGCAGGCGAGGGCGCAGTCATCGACCTGCGCTTCGGCGGCAAGGCCGGGCCGCAAGCCGGCGAGCCGATCGATGCGCGCGTGCGCGTGCTGAAGGCGGTTGCGGAGGGCTGGCAGAGTTTCGGGCCAAGCCGGGTGACGCTTGGGCCGACGGCGCTGGTCCGCCTCGAAGGCACCGAGGTCGACATCATCCTCAACACCAACCGCACGCAGACTTTCGAGCCGGATATCTTTTCCAACATCGGCGTCGATCCGCTAGCCAAGGACATGCTGCTGATCAAGTCGACCAATCATTTCTACGCCGGCTTCGAGCCGATCGCCGCCGAGATCATCTATGTCTCGGCGCCGAGTTCGTATCCCAGCAATCCGGCGGTGACCGATTACAAGAAGCTGACAAGGCCGGTGTGGCCGAGGGTGACGGATCCTTGGAAGCTGCCAATCTCCCCCACGAGGGGGGAGATTGGCTAATCACACCAACCCGCGCTTGGCCATCATCGCTTCCGGCGACGGCATCTTGCCGCGGAAGGCGGTGTAGAGTTCTTCCGGATCCTTCGACCCGCCGGCCGCGTAGATGTTCTTGCGCAGCCGCTCGGCGAGTGCCGGGTTGAAGGGGTCGCCGGTTTCCTCGAAGGCGGCAAAAGCATCGGCATCGAGCACTTCCGACCACATGTAGGAATAGTAGCCGGCCGAATAGCCTTCGCCGGAAAAGACATGGCCGAAATGCGGGGTGCGGTGACGCATGGCTATGGTGTCCGGCATATGCAGTTCTGCAAGCGTTTCGGCTTCGAAACGAAGCGGCGCTTCAGGCGCCTCCGCCCGCGCGTGATAGGCCATGTCCATCAAGGCGGAGGCGGTGAATTCGACCGTGGCGAAGCCGGCGCCGAAGGTGCGCGCGGCCAGCATCTTGTCGAGCAGCGCCTTGGGCATCGGCTTGCCGGTCTTGACGTGCAGCGCGTGCTTTTCCAGCACTGCCGGCACGGTCAGCCAGTGCTCGTAGAGCTGCGAAGGCAGTTCGACGAAATCGCGGCTGACCGAAGTGCCCGAAACCGAGGGCCAGGTGACGTCGGTCAGCATGCCGTGCAAAGCATGGCCGAACTCGTGGAACAGCGTTTTGGCCTCGTCGACCGACAGCAGAGCCGGCTCGCCCACCGGCGGCTTGGCGAAGTTCATGATGTTGTAGATGACCGGGCTCGCACCGTGGCCGAGCCTGTAGCCGGATTGCAACGCGCTCATCCAGGCGCCGGATCGCTTTGACGGCCGGGCGAAATAGTCGGCCAGGAAAAGGCCGCGCTCGCTGCCGTCGGCATTCTTCACCACGAAGACGCGGGCGTCCGGATGCCAGGCCGCGATGTCCTTTTTCTCTTCGAAGGTGATGCCGAACAGCCGTGTCGCCACGTCGAAGCAAGCGTCGATGATCCGGTCGAGCTGCAGATAAGGTTTCAGTTCCGCCTCGTCGAAGGCGAATTTCTCCGCGCGCAGCTTCTCCTGGTAGAAGCGCCAGTCCCAGGCAGCGAATTTTTCGTTGCTGCCGGCTGCGGTGGCCAGGCGCTGCAATTCGATCTGGTCGCTTGCTGCCTTCTCAAGCGCCTTCTCCCACACCGGATCGAGCAGCGCGTGCACGGCCTTCGGCGTCTTGGCCATGGTGTCGTCGAGCTTCAGCGCGGCGAAAGAGGCGTAGCCGAGCAGCTTTGCCTTTTCGGCCCGCAGGCGCAGCATGTCGCGCACCACATTCGTGTTGTCGGTGGCGCCGCCATTCTGCCCGCGCATGGTGAAGGCGCGGAAGGCGATCTCGCGCAGATCGCGGCGTTCGGAGAAGGTCGAGAACGGCTCATAGATCGAGCGCGACAGAGTGACGGCATAGCGGCCCTTCTGGCCGCGTATCTCGGCCGCTTCGGCCATGGAACTTTTCACGAAGTCCGGCAGGCCGGCAAGGTCGGCTTCATCGAGGAACAGCGCCCAGTCGCGCTCGTCGGCCAGAACATTCTGGCCGAAAGCCGTGCCGAGCGAGGACAATTCCTCGCTGATGCTTGCCAGCCGCTTCTTGCCGTCGGCGTCGAGCTTGGCGCCGGAACGGACGAAGCCCTTCCAGGTCTTTTCCAGTACCCGCAGGGTCTCGGCGTCGAGCTTCAGGCTCTCGCGGCGCTGGTAGAGATCGTCGATGCGGGCAAACAGCCGCTCATTCATTGAAATCGCCGAGAAATGCCTGGACATTTTCGGCGAGATGTCGCGCTCCAGCGCCTGGATCGTCTCGTTGGTGTAGGCGCCGGCGCGGCACCAGAAGATCGACGAGACACGATCGAGCGCTTCGCCGCCGAGTTCCAGCGCGGCAAGCGTGTTCTCGACGGTCGGCGCATCCTTGTTGCCGGCGATCGCCTCGATCTCGGCCTCGTGCGCCTTCAGCGCCGCGTCGAAGACCGGGGAGAAGTCGCCGTCGCCAATGCGCGTGAAATCGGGCAGGCCGAGCGGCCCCTGCCACGCGGTCAGCGGATGGGCGGCGAGGTCGACGGCTTTCGTGGAAGGCATGGACAGTCTTTCGTTGGTGAAGCAGGCAGGTGGGTCGTACCCGATGTAGGGCGCGGCCGGCGGACCCGCAATATGCGGATTTGGCCGATATCGCCCTCAAAAGCCGTCGCAGTTTTCGGCGATCGCCGCTTGTGAACTGGCGGTGATGCGGTTGTCGGTGACCGCGAAAGTTTCCTGCATCAGCATGTCGTTGTTGGGGAAATCGTAGCAGGCGACCACCGTGGTGACGCCGCCTTCGCTTTTCTCGATCCGGTGCCGGATCGCAGCACCGGCAACGGCACCTTTCCATTCGTCGATCGAAGCGATGAATTCCTGCTTGCTCTGCACGATGCCGAGGTCGTCCAGCTTGATGCGGACATCGTCGGCGAGCAGGTCGGACAGTTCCGTGCGGTCGGCGACCAGCAGCGCCGAATACCAGCGGCTGATGAGGGCACGATCATCGGCGCGGGCGGCAATAATCGCCAGCAGCAGTGCGGCCGCCGCAAAAGCGACCGACCTGATGTTCACCAGCTTGCGCGCCGCCGCGTTCATCCCAGTTCCGGCCGTTCGAAATCGCCAGTCTCCTTGTTCATCGTCCAGAGTTCGCCGGTCGAGATATCGAACCAGGCCCCATGCAGCGACAGCCGTCCCTTGCCTTCGAGAATCGAGACGCAGGGAAAGGTTCTGAGGTTGGCGATGGAATAGCGGATCGAGATGCGCTCCAGCGCGGTCTGGCGCTCCGAGGCGGTCATGAAGGTGCTGGAGGAGACGGTTTCGGCCGCCGGCGCGATCAGGCTCATCCACTTGCCGATGAAGTCGCCCGGCGACAGCGGCGCGGAATTGCTGTCGAGCGCCGCCCGGATGCCGCCGCAGCGGCCATGGCCCATGACGACGATGTTCTTGACCTTGAGGCTCTGTACGGCGAATTCAAGCGCCGCCGAGGTCGAATGGAACTCGCCGTCGGGTGCATAGGGCGGCACCAGATTGCCGACATTGCGCAGAACGAAGAGTTCGCCCGGCCCAGCGTCGAAGATCGCCTCGGGCGCCGAACGCGAATCGCAGCAGGCGACGATCATCGTCTCCGGCGCCTGGCCTTCGCGAGCGAGATCGCGATAGCGCCCGCTCTCTGTGAGATAGCGGCCATTCATGAAATTGCGATAGCCGGCGAGAAGATGTTCAGGGAGATGGGACATGGGCGGCGTCTGGAGCCTTTCCGGGTTGGATGCGGCAGCTCGTTGCGGTCTAGAGAGGCTCTAGCGGCAAAAGCCGGTCGCGAGCAATGCAGAATTATGAGGGCTGGCTAGAAATGCCATGCATCGAGCGCAACGGTGGCCAACAGCGTCACGCCCAGATGGCGACGGGAATGCCAAAGCTGTCGCGGCCCGGCGGGTCGGGAAACGGCCGCGCCTCGCCGCCGACGATGCGACCGGCGATCAGCGTCATCGCGGCTGCGTCGAGGAAGTCATCAGCGGCGGCACCG
>NZ_RZPL01000546.1:0-4031 GCF_004022805.1 Mesorhizobium sp. M7A.F.Ca.CA.002.04.1.1
CCTCGGTTCCAGAGATGGAAATCGGCTGGCTGGAAAAGGCAATCAAGGGACGGCGCATGGCCAGCGCGGGGAACTAAAGCAATTCCGGGAAAACTGGGAACCAATACTGCCGGAAGAAAAAGGCAGGCGCTTCCCCTGGAAATTGTGTCAGACCAAGCTGCCACATAGGGGCGTCAGCGACCGTCATCCGGATGCAACACTAGAGCGCCACACGTCCTTCGGGACGAGCGCCGCTCGCACGACTTTTAAACAGGGGTAGGACATGAAAACTGAACTCGATTATCTCGCCGAACTCGCCGGTCACGGCCGGATATCGCGCCGTGCCTTTCTTGGGCGCGCCGCCGCGCTCGGCGTATCGGCGGCCATGATGCCGGCGCTGGCCGGCAAGGCATTTGCCCAGACGGCGGTGAAGGGCGGTATCATCAAGGCTGGCCTGCAGGGCGGGGAATCCACCAACAGCCTCGATCCGGCGCTGAATCTCAGCCAGGTAACCTTCAGCTTTGGCAAGCTTTGGGGCGAGTATCTTGTGCGCCTCACACCGGACAACAAGCTGGTCAACCTGATTGCCGAAGAGATTGGCGCCTCAGCCGACGCCAAGACATGGACGATCAAGATCCGCGATGGCATCGAGTTCCACAATGGCAAGACGGTCGGCGCGGAGGACGTTGCCGCCACCATCGAGCGCCATGCGGACGAGAAGTCCAAGTCCGGAGCACTCGGCATCCTCAAGAACATCAAGGGCGTCAAGGCGAGCGGCAAGGAAGTCATCGTCACGCTCGGCGACGCCGATGCCGACTTCCCCTATCTGATGGCCGACTACCATCTCGTCATCCAGCCGAATGGCGGCAAGGACGATCCGAATGCCGGCATCAGCGCCGGACCCTACAAGGTTAGCGTCAACCAGCCAGGCGTGCGCCATGGCGGCGAGCGTTTCGCCAATTACTGGCTTGGCGACAAGGCCGGCCATGCCGACCAGGTCGAGATCATCGTCATCAATGATGCGACCGCACGGCTTGCAGCCTTGCAAGGCGGCCAGGTGCACATGATCAACCGCGTCGAACCCAAGGTCGTCGATCTGGTCAAGCGCATCGCGGGCGTTTCCATCGAGAACGTCTCGGGCAAGGGCTACTATCCGTTCAACATGTTCTGCGACACCGCACCTTTCGACAGCAACGATCTGCGCATGGCGCTGAAGCTAGCCATGGACCGCGACGAGATGCTGGAAAAGATCCTGCGCGGCTATGGCTCGGTGGGTAACGACTTCCCGATCAACGAGGCCTATCCGCTGTTTTCCGCCGATATCGAACAGCGCAAGTTCGATCCGGACAAGGCGGCGGCAGCCTACAAGAAATCAGGCCACAGCGGCTCGATCGTGCTGCGCACCTCGGACGTCGCCTTCCCGGGCGCCGTCGATGCCGCACAGCTCTATCAGCAGTCCTGCGCCAAAGCCGGCATCAAGATCGAGATCAAGCGCGAACCCGGCGACGGCTACTGGTCGGAGGTCTGGAACAAGCAGCCTTTCTCGCTCTCCTACTGGGGCGGACGCGCCACGCAGGACCAGATGTATTCCACCGGCTATGTCTCGACCGCCGACTGGAACGACACGCGCTTCAAGCGGCCGGAATTCGACAAGATGCTGTTTACCGCGCGCGGCGAGCTCGACCAGGCCAAGCGCCAGGCGATCTACCACGATATGGCAGTGATGATGCGTGACGAAGGCGGGCTGATCGTGCCCTTCTTCAACCAGTTCATCGACGCGGCCGCCACCAACAAGATCGGCGGCTATGCCAAGAGCCCTATCGGCGAAATGATGGACGGCTACGCGCTTGCCGAGTGCTGGCTCAACGCTTGAGCGGACCCTGATCGTCCGATTTCATCTATCAGAACGCCGTGTGCCCGGGACGGCACACGGCGTTCCCGTTTCAACCGCCAACCGCATGGAGCAGCCCGTGGCGCTCAAATCCAAGCTTCTGCTGATCATCCTCGATGGCGTGCCTTACCGGAACTGGCGCCGGCTGATGGGCAATCTCGAAGGCTGGGTGCAATCGGGCGAGGCGCAGGTCTGGAAGATGCGCTCGGTGCTGCCGTCGACCTCGGCCTGCTGCTATGCCTCGATCCACACCGGGGTTTCGCCGCAGGTGCACGGGATTCTCTCCAATGAGAACCGTTTCCGCGTCGAGCAGCCCGATATCTTCTCCGAGGTCAGCAAGGCAGGCGGCAAGACGGGGGCGGTGACCCATTCCTACTGGTCGGAATTCTTCCGCGCCTACCCGTTCGACCTGGTGGAGGGCATGGAATTCGACGAGCCAGGCGGGCCGATCACGCATGGCCGCTTCCACACCATGACCGGTTACAATCTCCGCAACCAGATGACGCCGAGCGATGTCGACCTGTTCGCGACGCTGACCATGCTGACGAAACGCCATGGCATCGACTACGGCATCCTGCACACCTGCACGCTGGATTCGATGGGACACCGCTTCGGCCACGACTGCCACGAGATGGACCATGCCGTCTATGCGATGGACGGCATGCTGGCCGCCTTCCTGCCACGCTGGATCGAAGCCGGCTATGAGGTGATCGTCACCGCCGATCACGGCCAGACCGATCGTGGCCATCACGGCGGCCATGACGACGAGATGCAGGATTTCGCGCTGTATTATTTTGGACAAGGCAAAGGGCCGGATGCGGACACACTACTCGACCAGCTGCAGCTGGCGCCGACGGTGCTGAGCCGACTGGGCGTTCCCGTGCCCGCGACGATGAAGGCGAAGTCTTTCTTGGAGTGAGAAGCGGTCCGCGAAGCTCTTCCCTTCTGCCCTTGTGGGAGAAGGAAGAGGCGCACCTCTGGCAACCTCCGCGCTCTTCGGTTAGCCTCCGCAAAATTCCTTGGCGGAGGATGAACCTTTTTGGGCCGATCAGCGACAGAGCAGACAGGAGCCAGGCGGCTCGACCGGCCATGACGGCAGCGACGGAGACCGATCGCGCGCTTGTCGACCGGGTCGCGAAGGGCGACCGAGCCGCCGTGCGGCTCCTGTTCATGCGTCACCACGCGCGGGTCTACCGCTTCGTGGCGCGCCAGACGGGATCGGAAATGATGGCCGACGATATCGCCAACGAAGTCTTCCTCGAGTTGTGGCGCCAGGCGCCCGGCTTCGAAGGGCGTTCCGAAGTCTCGACATGGCTGCTCGGCATTGCCCGTTTCAAGGCGCTGTCCTTTCTGCGCAAGAAGAAGGAAGACTGGATCGACGACGAGGCCGCCGCCGCGGTGCCCGACGGCGCCGACACGCCGGAAGTCGTCACCATGAAGGAAGACAAGGCGGCCGCCCTGCGGCGCTTCGTCGACGCCTTGCCGGAAGAGCATCGCGTCGTCATCGATCTTGCCTATTATCACGGGCAGTCGGTGAGCGAGATCAGCGAGGTGCTCGACATTCCGGTCGCCACCGTCAAGACCCGGATGTTCTACGCCCGCAAGAAACTCGGCGAGGCTCTCAAGGCCGCCGGTTACGACAGGGGGTGGCCATGAGCGCCGCTGAAAAGATGTCGCGCCGCGACGAAATGGAAACGCTGCTGCCGTTCTACCTGAACGGCTCGCTGGAAGGTTCCGACCTGGAAGCGGTCGAGGAATGGCTGGCCAGCGATCCGGCCGCACTTGCCGCCCTTGGCGAAGCTGAAGCCGAATTCTCCGGCGCCACGGCCGCCAACGAAGCAATCCGGCCGCCGGCCGATGCGCTCAGCCGCTTTGCCAAGGCACTCGACGCCGAGGCCGGGCCTGCGCGCAAGCCGGCAGGATCGTCCTGGCTGGCGCAGGCCTGGGGCCGCTTTATGGCGGTGCCGGTCGGCGTCGCCTGGGCGGCAGCCGCGGTTCTGCTGGCGCTGGTCATGGTGCAGTCGTTTGTCGAACCCGGCGGAAAGGGCAATGATTTCGAGATTGCCGGCGCGCAAGACGATCTGGCGAAAATGCCGTACGCCCTGGTCAAGTTCAAGCCGGATGCGAAGATGTCGGACATTTCCGCCTTCCTCGGCAGCAA
>NZ_RZPL01000547.1:0-4031 GCF_004022805.1 Mesorhizobium sp. M7A.F.Ca.CA.002.04.1.1
AGACACGCGCGTCGTCAGTATAATTGGCGATGGCGAACGGCACTTCGGCGAGATTGTCGAGCGTGACCGACGGCCGGAACGGCGCGATAACCCAACCGTCATTCTCGGCAATGATGCCAATCGGCGCGATGTGGACGTTGCCTGCCTTATTGACCGTCGTGATGATCGATTCGCGAATGTAGGGCATGGTCCTAGCGCTCTTTCCTTGCGCGGAGCGTCTTGCCCGGCTCGGCAAGACGGGTACGGTCGGTTTCGGGTGCCGGCGCGGCAACGCCCCATGCGAGCGGCTCGTCCTGCACATAACGCTTGCCGAGCCGCCACGCGATCTCCGCCTTCATCAGTTCCGCGCCGAGGTAAAAAGCGTGTGCGCCGTCGGCGTTGACGTCCAGCCAGGCAAAAAGTTCGAACGCATCCGTGGCAACCGCATGCCCTTTGCTATTGAAAACATGGATGCCGTCCTCCGCTACCGCGATCCGGAAGTTGGCATCGCGCACCTGGGCCGCCAATGCCTCGATATCGTCGGTTGAGGCTGTGAAAGGCTTGCGATCGTGGACCTGCAACAGGCCTGGGTGATAGCCGCGCGGCAACGCGCCGTCCGTGCAAGCAGCCAACATGACGCGGCGGGCGATATCGTGCTCCTCGATCGTCCGCACCGTGTGTGGGCTGACATGCACCGTCAGCACGTTCCGGATCCGGAGTTCCGAGCAGAGCCCCGCTAGCACGGCTGTAACGCCGGAACTGTCGGCGTCGGTCAATTCGGTGAGATTGCCGGTGCCCATCAGCAATTCGATGTCCGGCCAACGGCGCCGCGCCTCGATGAAGCGCCCGAGTGAAACGGCGAAGCCGAAATGGATCGGGTCGAGCACGGGATCGGCAATGAAGGCGACGCCGGCCTTTTGTGCCGCGGTAATCGCCCGGCCGAGCGAATCCAGATCGCCGGGGATGGAGGGTATCAACACTGCCGTAGCCCGATGGTCGAAGATCAACGGCAGCGTGTTCTCATCGAGGCTGAGAAGATAGTCCGCGCCGGCGTGCGCACCGATCGACAGTTCGTCTGCGCTGGCCGAATCGACGCTGACCACAAACCCCTGTGCCTTGAGTGCCCGCACTGCCTCAGCCAGCAACGGAAACGGCGTCTCCGGCAGGCAGCCCAGATCGATGACATCCGCGCCGGCCGCAGCCAGCATCGAGGCCCTCGCCATCAGGGCCTCGACCGACAGCATCGGCGCATCGACGATCTCGGCGAAGATGCGCATATCGTGACGCGTCAGATCCGGCGGTTTGCCCGCCCGGCCAAGGAAGGCCGGAAGGTCGGCGATCTCGTCGGGGCCGCGCACAAAGGGCACGCCGAAATGCTCCGACAGGTGTTCGATGTTTCCCCGATAGCGTCCGGGCAGGATGACGCGGTCGACGTCTCCTGTCAGAGTGAGCCGACGCTTCACGATGTCCTCGCTCATCAGCGCGGCGACCTTGACGCCGACGTCGACGATTTCCCACACGAATTCGGTTCTGCCCAGCCCGGTCAGCAGCCGTTCCAGCCGCGCCTTGGCCAGATGGCCGGTAAGAAAAACCAGCCGCTCAGCCATCGCTTGCGAGTTCGGCCTGGCGCCGTGTGAGCGAGGCTTCGAGATCAGCGAGCGACTCGACCACCAGGGTCCGCTCGAAACTCTTCAACTGTTTGGTATTTTCCAGGTCGATCCTGCGCGGATAGACCTTGACCAGTCCGTGCGGTGCCTGGGTTTCGAGTTCCGGCGCAGTGTCGCAAGCAAAGACGATGGCTGGCACACGGCACTTTCCCGCTTGGGCAAAGACATTGGTGGCGAGCGTGTCGGAAATGCCATGCACGCATTTGGCGACCGTGTTGGACGTGGCCGGCGCCACCACGACCGTGTGATAGACACCGTGGTAGAATTCGCCGACCGGGATCGCGCTTGCGGTCTTGTCGTGCAGCACGCGCGTCGTCTCCGGGAAATCAAGTTTAAGCTTGTACATGCGCAGCACTTCGTTGGCGGCCTTAGACACGAAGACATCGCAATGTTCGAGCTGGCGAACAAGTGCGAAGCTCTCCGTAAAAAAATGCCCGGAACCCGTCAAAACCCACGCCCAGCGCGGCACATGCAGCTTCACCATCGGCTATCCCGCCTTCTTTGCCGACGACCCTGTTGAAGCCACTATCCGGATGCCGGGCAGCTTGCCCGACGCGAGCATCGCGCTGGCCCCGGCAGCATCCTTCGGACCGGCGAGATGGAAATCGATGCCGTCGGGCAGCATGGCGGCAAAGCCTGGGTCGACAATGCCTCGGGCCCTCAGGCTGTCAGCGGTATCGCTGTCGAAGAATGCACCGGTCTGCTTGACAAGCAACAGCGCGTTTGCGCCAAGCTTGCCGGCAAGCCAGGCGGCCAGAGAATCGGAGGTAATGTCCCAGGAGGCCGGAACATCCAGCGCCGGCAGTGCCAGTGACGACGGCAGCCACACCGGAACCTTCCCCGCCTCCAACACTCGCCCGATCTCGTCCAGCGACCGTGCCGGCGCCAGCCTTTCGTCCCGGTCGAGGATGACATGGCCGAACTGCTCCATGGCCAGGATCGCCATGGCATGAGCGGCGGTGTCGGAAAACTCCATGCTGGTCTGCGTCTCGCGCACATGGTCGGCAAAGAGCCCGCCGCCGGGCACGATGACGATCGGCAGCCTGGAACCCGCCAGCGCTGCGATCCAGCTCTTCATCTCCGCCGCATGGGCCGTGCTGCCGCCAAGCTTGACGATGGCCCGTCGAAGCATTTCGGGGCGCTCCTGGCGCGGCCGGAAAACAACGCTTCGGTCTTTTCGGCCAGCAATGCCGGAGGCAGCACCGCGTCCCGCCGATTGGCGCTTGCGTTCGATCTCAACGCCGACGCCGCCAGGGCCGAGCTCGAGCTTTTCCACCCTAACCGTGACGCGCACGACACGCTGGTTCTCCAGCACGTGCGCTGCCACCTGCTCGGCCAAAGCCTCGCTGAGCTGGATATGGCCCCGCGCGACGATGGTGCGAATGCCGTCCATGATGATGTCGTAGGAGAACACATGGCGCATGTCCTCGGGATGGTCGGTGATTTGCAGCACATCGGCGATCACATCAAAGCGCACTTTTTGAGTATGGCCATGCTCGAAGCTGTAGGCACCGATCTGGACCGGCAGAACAAAATCCCGCACAAAAATCCTGTCCGTGCCCAGTGTCGGGTCGGTGTCCGGCGAATAGCCTCTCGCTGCCAACAGGCGATAGTCGATACTCGATTGATCGCCGGTCCCGGATTCCGCTGGGATCAACTCGCGAATCTGCGAGACCGCCTCGGCGCTGATCGAACTCGTGCGACCGGAATGGCCACACAGCGCCCCCCGAAAGCCGAGAAAATCGGGAGCGAAAGGCAATAGGCGCGGAATATCCGGAGCTTCCAGCGATCCACTCAGGCCGACCATCAGACCGAGCGATTTCGTTCGATCGACGAATCCCGGAATACGCTCCGGCGGCAGATGATCGAGCAGCCGGCCCTTCCCCTTTTGCGCGGTATCAACCATCACGCCGTGGAAGCGATGCCTGGCGAACATCGGCAGAAGCTCGAAGTCCGGCGCCAGATCGGCAAACAGCACGGCAATCAGCTTCGTTCGTGCGGCGAGCGGTTCAAGCGCCTGTGCGCAGGCAGAGATATTTGCCGAAGGAAAAAATCCGATCTTCACATAGTCGACGCCGGTCGCCGCGATCTCTTCGGCCTTGATGCGGATCGTTTCGGGTTCCATCGGCAGGTCGCCGCAGACAGCGCTGACCGGAGCCCGACCCGCGATGAAAGAGATCGTTCGGAGCATAGTTTCCATGGACACCGCGCCCAGGGCTCCCGCCTTCGGGTCCTTCAGGTCGACGATATCGACACCTCCAGAAAGAGCGATCTCCGCCTCTTCGATGCCGGTGACGCTTGCCAGCATTCTGGTCATTTGAACAGTTTCTCCAGTTTGGAGGACAAGACGCTTTTATAGAGGCGGTCGATCCCCCTGCGCCACGT
>NZ_RZPL01000548.1:0-4030 GCF_004022805.1 Mesorhizobium sp. M7A.F.Ca.CA.002.04.1.1
GGTCTATGCCATGCGTGCCGAATGGCCCGCAGCGCAGCACGCGGAAGAATCCCATCCAGCCGCCGGCCCACAGGCCATGGCGGGCGATCGCCTCATGCGCATATTCCGAACAGGTCGGCAGATGCCGGCAGGAATTGCCGACAAAGCCCGACAGCGTCAGCTGGTAGAGGCGCACGAGCGACGTGCCGAGGAGACGGCCTGGCGTCTTGCGCCAGGGGCCGGGCCAGTTGCGGCCGCGTTTTTGCGACCCGTCTATATGCGCATGCCCATGCTGGTCGCGCACCACAGTCTCCGTATCGCGTTTCCCAGGCGATAGATGTGGACTTCCGCCGGAGAACGCAATCCCCGCTCCTTGCGCGCCCCGCCATCACGGACGGGAACGGCGAAACGGCTGCCTGTCAGCCGACGGCGCCCAGCGGCCACGACTGGCCGGCCCCTCGCGGCGCTTTGAATGCTGCTTTTCGTCACGCCATTGAAACGTCACGATCCGCATGACATCGCCAAAAATGTTCAGCAACTGGATCATGGTCGGTCTCCTTCGACATGGATTAGACCGCCGCTGGCCTTCGCCTTCAAACGAGTATAATTTCCACTTCGGATAATCCTGGGTTATGCGAAATGAAGCGTGGGCGCCTGCCGCTGACGGCATTGAGGAGCTTCGAGGCGGCGGGCCGGCATCTGAGCTTCAGCCGGGCCGCCGAGGAGCTTTTCGTCTCGCAGGCGGCGATCAGCCGGCAGATCCGCGAGCTCGAAATCTTCCTGCATCGACCCTTGTTCGAACGTCACCATCGACGAGTCGAACTGACCGACACCGGCCGGCGTCTGCTGGATCAGCTTGTCAGAAGTTTCGACGCCATCGATACCTTGCTTGGCGATCTGGTGGCGACACCGGCACAGTCCGTGGTCCGCGTCAGTGTCGAGCCGTCGCTTGCCTCCGTGTGGCTGGTTCCCCGGCTCAACCGGTTTCGCCAATTGCGGCCCGACATCGACGTCTCCCTCGAAGTCGATCCAAGGCTGATCGAGTTCCGCAGCGATCAGCCGGAGCTTGCCTTGCGCTTCAGCGCGCATGCCGACTCGTGGCCGCGCAGCCAGGCCGAGCGGCTTGCCTCGACGGTCGATTCGCCGGTCCTGTCGCCGGCGCTGCTTGCTTCTGGCCCTGCCCTCAGGAAGCCAATCGATCTTGGCCGCTACACGCTTTTGCACGAGGAGAACCGCCAGGGCTGGGCGCGCTGGTTCGAAGCGGCCGGCGTGCCCGCCGACGCCGTGCCCGCGCGCGGGCCGATGCTGGCGGATGCGTCGCTTTCAAAGCAGGCCGCCTTGCTCGGACATGGCGTGGCATTGGGCGATCTGTTGCAGATCGGCGGGGAAATCGCATCCGGCGCGCTGGTCAAGCCGTTCGACATCGACGTCGCATCCGGCGCCTATTGGCTGGTGGCCAGAAACCTGCACGACCTCTCGGAGCCGGTCGCCGCGTTCGCCGACTGGCTCAGAAGCGAATTTGCCGAAAGCAGGCGGGCGCTGGAAGCGCAGGTTTAAACCCTTCTGGCCCGGTTCCTGTCCAGCCAAATGCCAAGCAGTGGCAGCAAAGATTTGGGCGCCTGCGCGAAGCCTGCGCACCGTGGACGGCCAAATCCCAAGGTCAGGCCGCTTCTTCGGCGCGCTTCTTCTCGATCTGGCCGATCGCGTCGACCACGGCATCGAAAGTCAGCATGGTCGAAGCGTGCCGCGCCTTGTAGTCGCGCACCGGCTCCAAATATCTGAGATCCGCAAAGCGGCCGTCCGGCGGGGCGCCATTTTCCTTGAGCATCTTCAGCATGGAGTCGCGCACCGCGCGCAATTCCTCGGCACTCGCGCCGACGACATGCTGCGCCATGATCGATGACGACGCCTGGCCGAGCGCGCAGGCCTTCACGTCATGGGCAAAGTCCGTGACGACGCCGTCCTGCATCTTGAGGTCGACGGTGACGGTCGAACCGCATAGCTTGGAGTGCGCCTTGGCGGTCGCGTCAGGATGATCGAGACGGCCGATGCGGGCGATGTTTCCGGCAAAACCGAGAATTTTCGCGTTGTAGACGTCGTTTATCATAATTTTCCAATCCGTCGCCGCCAAGCGAACAGCGATTGCCGCTGTCGTGTCTTCCTTTCGCTCGCTATGACCTTATATAATGCTGGCAGTCCGGTATCGACAAGAACGACGAAAGCCAATGTCCTTGCCGGGAAGTTCACGCCGCTTACGGGGCTGGAAACGGGGCGAGTTTCCGACACCGAAAGGTCGTGGTCCGTTCAACTCGTTCCTCCGCCGAGAGGGACTACGGGAGACGCCTTTATGGATGCCGTCATCAAGAAGCTCATGCCACAGTCAGCCTATATGGAAAAGCCGGTCACCGACCGGCCAAGCGAAGCCGAAGTCGAAGCCGCCGTGCGCACACTTTTGCGCTGGACCGGCGACAATCCGGACCGCGAAGGGTTGGTCGACACGCCGAAGCGGGTGGCAAAGGCCTTTCGCGAAATGTTCGGTGGTTACGACATGTGCCCGGCCGACGAGCTCGGCCGCACCTTCGAGGAGGTCGCCGGCTACGATGACCTGGTCATCGTCAAGGACATAACATTCCATTCGCATTGCGAGCACCACATGGTGCCGATCATCGGCAAGGCGCATGTCGGGTATCTTCCGGACGGCAAGGTCGTCGGCCTGTCCAAGATCGCGCGTGTCGTCGATATCTTCGCCCACCGCCTGCAAACCCAGGAGGCGCTGACGGCGCAGATCGCCGGCGTCATCCAGGACGTGCTCAATCCGCGCGGCGTCGCCGTCATGATCGAGGCCGAGCACATGTGCATGGCCATGCGCGGCATCCGCAAGCAGGGATCAACCACGCTGACCTCGACCTTCACCGGCGTTTTCAAGGACACGCCCGAAGAGCAGGTCCGTTTCGTCACCATGGTGCGCGGCGGCGGGGTCTGATCGGCCCTCGCCGGCCATCAAAATAAGGACCGGCGATGTCGGCACTGGAATTTCCAAAAGCTCCGTCGGACAAGAAGGCTCTCGAGGAAGGCGCGGTGTTTTCGCCGCGCTTCGATGCAGCCGGGCTGGTCACGGTCGTCGTGACAGACGCCGCGGACGGCATGCTGTTGATGGTTGCGCATATGAACGCGCAAGCACTGGCGCTGACGCTTGAGACCGGCATCGCCCACTACTGGTCGCGCTCGCGCAGCGCGCTTTGGAAAAAGGGCGAAACATCAGGCAATTTTCAGCATGTCGTCGAGATGCTCACGGATTGTGACCAGGATGCCATATGGTTGCGCGTCAAAGTGTTGGGCCACGACGCAACCTGTCACACTGGCCGGCGTTCATGCTTTTATCGGACGGTGGGGCTGGTCGACGGCAAAGGGACGCTTGCCATCGACGGCAGCAAGCCGCTGTTCGATGCGGAAAACACGTATCGGAAACCAACAGCTTGAACCTTCTGCCTGACACCGACGACACAGATTCATCATTTCGATACGCCCCGCTCGTATAGTAGCCGTGGGACAAGGGAGATTATGATGCTCGAGTGGGCGTCATTGCGTAACAGACCAGATGTCAGGGAGGCCAACGGCCTGTCCTCGTCAGGCGGCGCGTCCGAAACGAACTCCCAAAAGAAAACAGGCATTTCGCTCGCCTTGGGTGGCGGGTGCGCCCGCGGCTGGGCGCATATCGGCGTGCTGCGCGCGCTGGATGAAGCCGGCATCGAAGTATCGATGATCGCCGGCACCTCGATCGGCGCGCTGGTCGGCGGCTGCTATCTCGCCGGCAAACTGGACGAGCTCGAAGAATTCGCCCGCAGCCTGACCAAGCGCCGCATTTTCGGCCTGCTCGATCTCAATTTACGCGGCAGCGGCCTGTTCGGCGGCATGAAACTCGATGCAAGGCTGCGCGAGCACATGGCCGGCATTCGTTTCGAGGACCTTGCCAAGCCGTTCGTCGCGGTCACTTCCGAAATCCGCACGGGCCACGAAATCTGGCTGTCGAGCGGCTCATTGATCACCGCCA
>NZ_RZPL01000549.1:0-4016 GCF_004022805.1 Mesorhizobium sp. M7A.F.Ca.CA.002.04.1.1
GAGCTCGACGCAGGCGCGCGTCAGCTGGTCGGGATATTGTTCGAGCTTGGCCTCGAGCCGCTCCAAAAGCGTGAAGGCGTCGGCGGTGGCGCCGGCGAAACCGGCAATCACATTGCCGCCCTTGCCGATGCGGCGCACCTTCTTGGCGTTGCCCTTCATGATGGTCTGGCCAAGGCTGACCTGGCCGTCGCCGGCGATCACCACCTTGTTGCCCTTGCGCACCGTCACGATGGTCGTGGCGTGCATGGTCAGTTCATTGGACATTTCTTGGGCTCCGAGCAGCGCCATCCCGATAAGGCGATTGGCGCGGTACGAGTAACTTTGATCGGCCATATGTATGCATGGGGCCGGTGATTGCAAATCGCTCTCTGGCAAGGCCGATACCGATGCCGGAGGCAACTGGCAATCGCCGGATCATGCTGCTAGAAGGCTTTCGTTTTCAAGCCTGCGAGCGCTTGAAGCCTCTGAGCCGGTCACGATGTGAACCTCTGGACAAGGATAGAGTGATGCCGCCCCGTTCCGCCGAAGCGAGCCGTAAGACCAAGGAAACCGACATCTCCGTGTCGGTCCATGTCGACGGGTCCGGCAAGTCGGATATCGCTACGGGCGTCGGCTTCTTCGATCATATGCTGGACCAGCTGTCGCGCCATTCCCTGATCGACATGACGGTCAGGGCCAAGGGCGACCTGCATATCGACGATCACCACACGGTCGAGGACACCGGCATCGCGCTCGGCCAGGCCTTGACCAAGGCGCTCGGCGAGCGGCGCGGCATCATGCGCTATGCCTCGATCGACCTTGCCATGGACGAGACGCTGACGCGCGCCGCGATCGATGTGTCCGGCCGTCCCTTCCTGGTCTGGAACGTTTCCTTCTCGTCGCCGAAGATCGGCACCTTCGACACCGAACTGGTGCGCGAGTTCTTCCAGGCGCTGGCGCAGAATGCCGGCATTACGCTGCATGTCACCAACCACTATGGCGCCAACAACCATCACATCGCCGAGACCTGCTTCAAGGCGGTGGCGCGCGCGCTGCGCGCTGCTCTCGAACGCGATCCGCGCCAGCCGGATGCGGTTCCCTCCACCAAGGGATCGTTGAAGGGATAAGGCCATGGCCACCTACGTCGTGATGGAACCGCCAGGCCGCAGCGAAAAGGCTGATGCGACGGCCTTTGTCCGCGATGGCTTCACCTGGCTGGGCCTCCTGGTGCCGCCGCTATGGTTCGCCTGGCATCGGCTGTGGATCGAAGCAGCACTTGCCTTCGTCGTCATGGGCCTGCTTTCGATGCTGGGCCAGAAGCTCGGCCTTGGTGTGGCCGGGTCGCTGCTGTCGTTGTTGGTTTCGCTCTATGTCGGCCTGGAAGGGCAAGGCCTGCGCATCGCGGCACTTCGCCGGCGTGGTTGGCACGAGTGGGGCGCGGTCGAAGCCGGTTGGCTCGACGATGCCGACACACGCTATGCACTGGAGGCGGAAGCGCTTGCCGATGAGGTTGTGCCGGCGCCGCGCATGGTCCCCGATGCTGCCCTCGCGCGGCCAGCGCAGCCGGGCATTGCGCTGGGGCTGACCCACATACCGGGAAGAAACTGACATGATTCCGGGAAGAAGCTGAGATGCGGGTTGCGATCATCGACTACGGCTCGGGCAATCTGCGCTCGGCCACCAAGGCTTTCGAGCGCGCCGCGCGCGAAGCCGGCATCGCGGCGCAGATCGACCTGACGGCCGATGCCGAGCGGGTGCGCACGGCCGATCGCATCGTCCTGCCCGGCGTCGGCGCCTCTGCCGATTGCGCGGCCGGCCTGCAGGCCGTCGAAGGCATGTGGGAAGCCGTCGAAGATGTCGCGATCGTCAAGGGCCGGCCTTTCCTCGGCATCTGCGTCGGCATGCAACTGATGTCGCAGCGCGGCCTTGAAAAGACAATTACCGAGGGCTTCGGCTGGATATCGGGCGACGTCAAGGAGATCATGCCTTCCGATCCGGCGCTGAAGATCCCGCAGATCGGCTGGAACACCATCGAACTCAAACGCCAGCATCCACTGTTTGCCGGCATTCCCACCGGGACCAACGGGCTGCACGCCTATTTCGTGCACTCCTACCACCTCGATGCGCGCAAGCCGGACGAAGTGCTGGCGGTCGCCGATTATGGCGGCCCGGTGACGGCGGCCGTCGCCCGCGACAATCTCGTCGGCACGCAATTCCACCCGGAAAAGAGCCAGGCGCTGGGCCTCGCCCTGATCACCAATTTCCTGCGCTGGAGGCCCTAGAGCATGATCCCGAAAAGTGGACCCCGGTTTTCTCGGACAAACGGTCCCGTTTGTCCCGAGATCATGCTCAAGCAAAGGGGAAACCGATGAGCAAGAAGGGTTACTGGATGGCGATGGTCGAGGTGACCGATCCGGAAAACTATCCGCTATACATTGCCGCCAACAAAGCGGCTTTCGACAAATATGGCGCAAAATTCCTGACCCGCGGCGGTCAGTCGTCGAGCCCGGAAGGGTCGTCGGGCAATCGCCATGTCATCATCGAGTTCGAGAGCTACGCGGTCGCACTCGCCTGCTTCCATTCGCCCGAATACCAGGCGGCGCTGAAGTTCCGACGTCTCTATTCGACATCGCATTTCGCCATTGTGGAAGGCGCCTGAACGGATGATCCTTTTCCCCGCCATCGATCTCAAGGACGGCCAGTGCGTGCGCCTGAAGCACGGCGACATGGCCACCGCGACCATCTACAACGATGATCCTGCAGCGCAGGCGCGGGCCTTCGAGCAACAGGGCTTCGAATGGCTGCATGTCGTCGACCTCAACGGCGCTTTCCAGGGCCAGAGCGTCAACAGCGCGGCGGTCGGCGCCATCCTCAAGGCGACGAAGAACCCTGTGCAGCTCGGCGGCGGCATCCGCACGCTGGCGCAGATCGAGGACTGGCTCGATCGCGGGCTGGCCCGTGTCATCCTCGGCACGGTGGCGGTGCGTGACCCGGACCTGGTCAGACAGGCCTGCAAGGCGTTTCCGGGCAAGGTCGCCGTCGGCATCGACGCCAAGGGCGGCAAGGTCGCCGTCGAGGGCTGGGCCGAGGCGTCGAGCCTCGGCGTCGTCGAACTGGCGAGGAAATTCGAGGGCGCCGGAGTCGCCGCCATCATCTACACCGATATCGATCGCGACGGCGTTTTGACAGGCATCAACTGGGACGCCACCATCGATCTCGCCGATGCCGTATCGATCCCGGTCATCGCGTCGGGCGGCCTCGCCTCGATCGCCGACATCATGCGCATGACCATGCCCGATGCGCAAAAGCTCGAAGGGGCGATCTCCGGGCGCGCGCTCTATGACGGCCGCATCGATCCGGCCGAGGCCCTGGCGATCCTGCAGGGCAGGGCGGAGACGCGGACGTGAAAATCTCCATCATCCTGGCCTCCTACGACAGCGGTCATTACCATGGCGGCATGGGCCAGGGCCCGGACGCACTGATATCAGGCGGGCTCGTCGACGCGCTGACCATGGCCGGCCATGACGTTACGGTGGAAGACATCGGCAGGGTCGGAGACATCCAGGAGCGCGAGATCGCCACCGGCTTTGCTGTCTGCAACGCGGTTGCGACCGAGGTTCGCCTTGCCCGTGACGCCGGTCGGTTTCCCATCGTCCTTGCGGGAAATTGCCTGACATCAGCCGGTGCGGTCGCCGGCGAGGACGCCGATGCGATCATCTGGGCCGACCAGCATGGCGACCTCAACACGCCCGAGACATCGGCATACGGCTTTCTCGACGGCATGGCGCTGGCGACGGTGCTTGGCCTGTGCTGGAGGCCGATGGCGTCGGCCATTCCCGGCTTCAAGCCGATCGATCCGTCGCGTTGCGTGCTCGTCAACGCGCGCGATCTCGATCCGGACGAGAAGCGGCTGCTGGAGACGCTGCCGATCGTGCGGACGGAATGCGCCGGGGTGGCCCAGGCGACCGAAAGACTGAAGATCGCCGGCGCCAAACGCGTGCACATGCACCTCGATATGGACGTGCATGATCCCCGCG
>NZ_RZPL01000054.1:0-14657 GCF_004022805.1 Mesorhizobium sp. M7A.F.Ca.CA.002.04.1.1
CTCGCGCACCGTCTTCAACCGCCTCGTCGAATTCGATCACGGCAAGACGACGACCTCGCCGGGCCTGGCCGAAAGCTGGACGATCTCCGACGATGGCAAGGAATATGTCTTCAAGCTGCGCAAGGGCGTCAAGTTCGCCGCCACCGACTATTTCACCCCGACGCGCGACTTCAACGCCGACGACGTGGTGTTCTCGTTCGAACGTCAGGTCGACAAGAACGGTCCCTGGTTCCAGTACATTCCGGGCATTGCCTACCAGTATTACAATGACCAGTTCGGCGACAACATCACCAAGGTCGAGAAGGTCGATGACCTGACGGTGAAGTTCACCCTCAAGGAGCCGGCGATCACCTTCATTCCGACGCTGGGCATGGATTTTGCCTCCGTCGTCTCCAAGGAATATGCCGACAAGCTGCAGGCCGACAAGACGCCTGAGCTGTTCAACCAGAAGCCGATCGGCACCGGCCCGTTCATCTTCGTCGACTACCAGACCGACGCCGCCATCCGCTACAAGGCCAACCCGGACTATTGGGGCGGCAAGCAGAAGATCGACGATCTGGTCTTCGCCATCACCACCGATCCGGCCGTGCGCGCACAGAAGCTCAAGGCCGGCGAATGCAACATCATGTCGTACCCGGCACCGGCCGACATCGCCGGCCTGCAGGCCGATGCGAACCTGAAGGTCGAGGAGCAGGAAGGCCTCAATGTCGGCGCGCTGATGTACAACACCCAGCAGAAGCCGTTCGACGACGTGCGCGTGCGCAAGGCGCTCAACATGGCCATCAACAAGAAGGCCATCATCGACGCGGTCTTCCAGGGTGCCGGCCAGGTGGCGGTCAACCCGATCCCGCCGACCATGTGGTCCTACAACAAGGAAGTGAAGGACGATCCGTACGATCCGGATGCAGCCAAGAAGCTGCTTGAAGAGGCCGGCGTCAAGGACCTCAAGATGAACGTCTGGGCCATGCCGGTGTCGCGCCCCTACATGCCGAACGCGCGCCGCACCGCCGAATTGATCCAGGCGGACTTCGCCAAGGTCGGCGTCACCGTCGAGATCGTCAGCTACGATTGGGGTGAATACCTCAAGCGCGCTTCCGCGGTCGATCACGACGGCGCCGTCATCGTCGGCTGGACCGGCGACAATGGCGATCCGGACAACTTCCTCGGCGTGCTCCTGAGCTGCGCTTCCGTCGGTTCGAACAACCGCGCGGAATGGTGCAACAAGGACTTCGATGCGCTCATCAACAAGGCCAAGACCGTTTCGGATCAGGCCGAGCGCACCAAGCTCTATGAACAGGCACAGGTCATCTTCAAGGAACAGGCACCCTGGGCGACGCTCGCTCACTCCAAGGTGTTCATGCCGATGCAGAAGACCGTCACCGGCTTTGCGATGGATCCGCTCGGTATCCACCGCTTCGACGGCGTCGATATCGCCGAATAAGGTTGCGAAACGGGGGCGCCACCATGTGGTGACGCCCCCACTCGCCCGCCATGCTGCGTTATATCCTCGGCAAGCTCGCCCTCATCATCCCGACCTTCATCGGGATAACCATCCTCGCCTTTGGCTTCGTGCGCATCCTGCCCGGTGATCCGGTGCTGGTGCTTGCGGGCGAACGCGGCCTGTCGCCCGAACGCCACACGGCGCTCATGCACCAGTTCGGTTTCGACCTGCCGATCTGGCAACAATATCTGACCTATCTGACGAACATCCTCGGCGGTGATTTCGGCACCTCGTTTTCCACCAAGACACCGGTGCTCAAGGACTTCCTTGTCCGCTTTCCGGCAACGGTCGAGCTCGCCATCTTCGCCATGATCTTTGCCGTCATCCTGGGTGTGGCCGCCGGCATTTTCGCTGCCATCCGCCGCGGCTCCTGGTTCGACCAACTGACCATGGGCACGGCGCTGGCCGGCTATTCCATGCCGATCTTCTGGTGGGGTCTGCTGCTGATCATCGTGTTCTCCGGCATGCTGCACTGGACGCCGGTTTCAGGCCGCATCGACCTCCTCTACTTCTTCAAGCCGGTGACCGGCTTCATGACCATCGATTCCCTGATCTCGGGCCAGAAGGGCGCCTTCCGTTCGGCGCTGTCGCACCTGATCTTGCCGACCATCGTGCTCGGCACCATTCCGCTCGCCGTCATCGCGAGGCAGACGCGCTCGGCGATGCTCGAGGTGCTGGGTGAGGACTATGTCCGCACCGCGCGCGCCAAGGGCCTGGCGCCGCGTAGGGTCATCGGCCTGCACGCCTTCCGCAACGCGCTGATCCCGGTCGTCACCACCATCGGCCTGCAGGTCGGCACGCTGCTCACCGGCGCCATCCTGACCGAGAGCATCTTCTCCTGGCCCGGCATCGGCAAATGGATGATCGACGCCATTTCCAAGCGCGACTATTTCACCGTGCAGGGCGGGTTGCTTTTGATCGCGCTGATCGTCATGTCGGTGAACCTCATCGTCGACGTGCTCTACGCCGTCATCAACCCACGCATCCGGGCCAACTGACATGAGCAATGAAGGCCCCGCCACCATCGAAGCCGCGACCGTCGTCAAGCCGCAGGACGCCAGGTTGCAGATGTTCGGCGAGTTCTGGCATTACTTCTCCGTCAACAAGGGCGCGGTGATCGGGCTCTTCGTCTTCGCGCTGCTGATCCTGATCGCCATTTTCGCGCCGCTGCTGGCGCCGCATTCGCCGGACGATCAGTTCCGCGACTTCTTCCTGACGCCGCCGGCCTGGCAGGAGGGCGGCAATGCGCAGTTCCTGCTCGGCACCGACGCCGTCGGCCGCGATATGCTGTCGCGCCTGATCTACGGCTCGCGCTTCTCGCTCGCCATCGGCTTCGTCGTTGTCACGTCAGCGCTGATTTCAGGCGTCATCCTCGGCCTGCTCGCCGGCTACTGCCGCGGCTGGGTCGACACGCTGATCATGCGCATCATGGACATCATCCTGGCCTTCCCGTCGCTGCTCTTGGCCCTGGTGCTGGTCGCGGTGCTTGGCCCCGGCCTCGTCAACGCCATGATCGCCATCGCCTTCGTGCTGCAGCCGCATTTCGCCCGGCTCACCCGCGCCGCCGTGATGGCCGAAAAGACCCGCGAATATGTCGTCTCGGCCAAGGTCGCCGGCGCCAGCCATCTCAGGCTGATGCTGGTCACCATCCTGCCAAACTGCATCGCGCCGTTGATCGTGCAGGCGACGCTGTCCTTCTCCAACGCCATCCTCGAGGCGGCGGCCCTTGGCTTCCTCGGCATGGGCGCGCAGCCGCCGACGCCGGAATGGGGCACCATGCTGGCCGAAGCGCGCGAGTTCATCCTGCGCGCCTGGTGGGTGGTGACCTTCCCTGGCCTCGCCATCCTGATCACCGTCTTTGCCATCAACCTGATCGGCGACGGTCTGCGCGACGCGCTCGACCCCAAGCTGAAGAGGTCCTGAGCATGCCTCTGCTCGAGATCAAGAACCTCACCGTTTCCTTCGACACCGCGGCCGGACCGTTCATGGCCGTGCAAGGTATCGACCTGTCGATCGAGCCGCGCGAAGTGCTGGCGATCGTCGGCGAGTCCGGCTCCGGCAAGTCGGTGTCGATGCTGGCGGTGATGGGGCTGTTGCCCAACACGGCAACCGTCAAGGCCGACCGCATGGCCTTCGACGGCGTCGATCTGCTGAAGCTCAGCCCGTCCGAACGCCGCAAGATCGTCGGCAAGGACATCTCGATGATCTTCCAGGAGCCGATCGCCAGCCTCAACCCGTGCTTCACCGTCGGGTTCCAGATCGAGGAGGTGCTGCGCTTCCACATGGGCATGGACCGCGCCCAGCGCCGGGCGCGTGCCATCGAACTGATGAAGCTGGTCGGCATCGCCGACCCTGAAGAGCGGCTGAGTTCCTTCCCGCACCAGATGTCCGGCGGCCAGTGCCAGCGCGTCATGATCGCCATCGCCATTGCCTGCAATCCGAAACTGCTGATCGCCGACGAGCCGACCACGGCGCTCGACGTCACCATCCAGAAGCAGATCCTCGATCTGCTGGTTTCGCTGCAGGCCAAATACGGCATGGGCCTGATCATGATCACCCACAATATGGGCGTGGTGGCCGAGACCGCTGACCGCGTCATCGTCCAGTACAAGGGCCGCAAGATGGAAGAGGCCGACGTGCTGTCGCTGTTTGAATCGCCAAAGAGCAATTACACGCGGGCGCTGTTGTCGGCCTTGCCGGAAAACGCCGTCGGCGACCGGCTGCCGACCGTTTCCGACATGATGTTCGAGCCGGCGCCTTCTGCTGCGGGAGCCACCTGATGAGCACCACGGTTCTCGAAGGCAAGAACATCGTCCGCGACTACCACATCGGCGGCGGCCTGTTCACCGGGCC
The DNA here is from genome assembly GCF_004022805.1 of Mesorhizobium sp. M7A.F.Ca.CA.002.04.1.1. NCBI lineage: Bacteria > Pseudomonadati > Pseudomonadota > Alphaproteobacteria > Hyphomicrobiales > Phyllobacteriaceae > Mesorhizobium > Mesorhizobium sp. M7A.F.Ca.CA.002.04.1.1. The sequence goes on from NZ_RZPL01000054.1 coordinate 4,355, forward strand.
GCGCACCGTGCACGCGGTCAAGGGCGTCTCGTTCAAGGTCGACAAGGGCAAGACGCTGGCCATTGTCGGCGAAAGCGGCTGCGGCAAGTCAACGCTTGCCCGCATCATCACGCTGATCGATCCGGCGACATCGGGCGAATTGTTCATCGACGGCAACAAGGTCGACATCGCCAAGGGCGGATTGACCAAGGAGATGCGCCGCAAGGTGCAGATCGTCTTCCAGAACCCCTACGGATCGCTCAATCCGCGCCAGAAGATCGGCGACGTGCTGGGCGAGCCGCTTTTGATCAACACCGACAAGCCGGCGGCCGAGCGGCGCGACCTGGCGATGAAGATGCTGAAGAAGGTCGGGCTCGGTCACGAACATTACAATCGCTATCCGCATATGTTCTCCGGCGGCCAGCGCCAGCGCATCGCCATTGCCCGCGCGCTGATGCTCAATCCGAGCCTGCTGGTGCTGGACGAGCCGGTCTCGGCGCTCGATCTGTCGGTGCAGGCGCAGGTGCTCAACCTGCTCGCCGACCTGCAGGACGAGTTCCAGCTGACCTACGTCTTCATCAGCCACGATCTGTCCGTGGTACGCTACATCGCCGACGATGTGATGGTGATGTATTTCGGCGAAGCGGTGGAATACGGCTCGCGCGACGAGGTCTTCGCCGACCCCAAGCACAGCTACACCAGGACGCTGTTCGTCGCGACGCCGCGCGCCGACGTCGCGTCGATCAAAGCGAGGCTGGCGAAGAAGAAGGCCGCCTGAGGCTTTTCGTCATCCTAGGTCGTGAACTCATAAATGCAGTATGACCGCGATGATTGGGAAGCAGGGCAAAGGGGCTGGCTTAGCCCTCTACACCCCATTTTAATTGGCTGGCATCGATGACGTCTGATCCCATGTACTCAACAAAATAGCTTCGTATCCTTTGGCGATGCCGATCCCATCTGGGGGACATTCGCTCACTCTTGTTCTCAATTTCAGCTAGAAAGACCCATTCCACGAATTGGTCCGCTGTGACATCACCGGATTGAGGGATAAAATCGGTGACATGCATGAATTTGTCGCCGTGCATTCCTCCGCAATACCCATGACCAGCACAGACCGCGTGCATGAGCGAGTCGAATCTATTCTTTACTTTCATGGAACATGCGCGATGGTGAAGCGGGATGCCTAGGCGCGCTGCGACAGCATATATCCTTGGGTGTAGATCCGCAATGGAGTCGTTTTTCGACCGGGACCTTCATATTATTGCGGAGTCTGAATCAGATTCCGCCGCAGTATGAAAGTCTCAGCCGGAGGGGTCCTCAGCGGCCAGTGGTGTTTCCCGTGTCAGCAACCAATCTTGAGCCACGATCTCAATTGTGTCGTCACGGAAGTAGAACAGGAATTGACGGGAGGTCGGCAAATCCGCCGACAAGACATCCCAATCGTCATCCTCGACGACCCGAGTGTCGCCCATAACCTCGTAGAACTCGCCCCATTTCGGAGCCTGACCGCCGTAAAGCCCTTTTCCTGCAAACCATGCATGATCGTTCGTCGCGTCCCAACGAAAACGACTGCAGCCGAGGAATCGTAGCGTCGCAATTTCTCCAGGCTCGGCACTGTAGGCCCACGGGTTAAGACGAAAGGAAAGGCGGACGCTGTTGCCTTCGACTACCAGCTCTATGTCAGGAGCATTGGGCTCGGCATTCCAATCGGTGTTCAAGTGCTGGAACGATAAATTGGCCATCAGCCATCTTGCATGCTGGGAGGGCAGTTTTCCACCTATCGCAGTCCTTTTTCATTTATCAGTACAGGGCCTAGGGCGAAGCGTCGCGCAGACCCCAGGATTACGACCCCCAATGTAGCCGCAGCCTACTACTCGACCGGCCCGAAGGCCGCAGCTCGGGACAACTTCGCGACAATCGCACGCAGAGCTTCGCCGAAGCGCCGGACTTCCTCGACCGTGTTGTAGTGGACCAACGAGGCGCGGATGGCGCCGCTGTCCATCGAGAGGTTGAGACGCTTCATCAGCCGTGGCGCGTACATGTGGCCGTCGCGGATGCCGATCTGCATCTCGGCCATTTCCTCGACGACCCGCTGCGGCGATAGTTTGCCGATGTTGAAGCAGAAGGTCGGCACGCGCTCATGGATGCGCGCCTCGTCGGCAACGCCGTAGATGGTTGCCCCGCAATCCTTCAGCACGGCCAGCATCTCGCGCGCCAGCACCAGCTCGTAGTCGCGGATGGCGCCCATGCCGGCAACGATGTTTTCGCGTCGGGAGCGGTTGTTGGACGGCGCCAGATTGCGGCCGATCAGTTCCAGATACTGCACCGCCGCATCCATGCCGGAAACGTTCTCGTAGATGAAGGTGCCGGCCTCGACCTTGTAGGGCGGCTCGTCGGGGATGAAGTCCTCGCGAAAGGTCGGCAGCCGCTTCAGCGTTTCGAAACGGCCCCACAGGAAGCCCATATGCGGCGAGAAATTCTTGTAGCCGGAGCAGACGAGATAGTCGCAATCCCAGGCCTGCACGTCGATCAGTCCATGCGGCCCGTAATGCACGCAGTCGAGGAACACTTCGGCGCCGGCCGCATGCGCGATCCCAGCCACCGCAGCGACATCGACGATCGAGCCGATCGAGTGCGCCGTGACCGTGCAGGCGACCAGGCGGGTGCGGTCCGAGACCAGCGGACGCAGATCGTCGACATGCAGATTGCCGTCCTCACGCATCCGCCACCATTTGAATTTCGCACCGGCCGATTCCAGCGCCAGCCAAGTCGCGATGTTGGCGTCATGATCCATGTCGGTGACGACGATCTCGTCGCGCTCTTGCAGCATCTGGCCGATGCCGAGGCTGACCAGGCGGATGAACGAGGTGGCATTCATGCCGAAGCAGATTTCCGCCGGGCTGTAGGCGTTGATGAGCAGAGCGACGCTTGTCCGCGCATCGGCGACCGATTGGTCGACGGTGACGCTGCGGCCATAGCGGCCGCCACGCTGCACATTGTGCGAAACCAGATGATTGGTCACCGCGTCGAGCACGCTCTGCGGGATCTGCGCGCCGGCGGCGTTGTCCAAAAAGATGAAATCGCCGGCCCGCTGCAAGGCTGGAAACATGGCGCGGATGGTGTCGACGGGGAACGCGGTGGCATTCGCATTGTCGGTTTGATGCTTATTCACGGGTAGGCTCCTGCGGAGGGCTTGGACGGGGTGGGATCGGTTGGCGAGGTCAGCGCTTCTTTTCGGTCTTGAAGCGCTCTTCAAGCAGGCTGACGAGGCGGACCATCGGCCAGAGGAAGATGAGATAGACAAGGGCGGCGCCGATCAGCGGCGATGGGTTGGCGTAGAGCGACTGCGCGTTGGTCGCTTCCTTCAAGAGTTCCGGCAGCGCCACGGTGGAGGCGAGCGAGGTGTCCTTGAACATCGAGACGCAGTTGCTGGTCATCGGCGGGATGACGACGCGGATCGCTTGCGGCAGCACCACCTTGCGCAAGGTCAGGAGGAACGGCAGGCCAAGCGCCTGCGACGCCTCGAACTGGCCACGCGGAATGCTCTCGATGCCGGAGCGGAACACCTCGGCCGAGTAGGCCGACATGATGAAGGCGAAGGCTGTCACCGCCGATGCCCAGGACGACAGGCGTATGCCGAGGAAGGGCAGCGCATAGTAGATCAGGATCAGCACGACCAGCACCGGCAGGGCGCGGAAGATGTCGGTGTAGCCGACCGCGAGCCAGCGCAACGGCTTCGGCGCATAGAGCCGCACCAGGCTGATCCCCAGGCCGATGGGGATGCCGATGCCGATGCTCAAAATGCCGAGCAGCAGCGTGTTCAGGAAGCCGCGCAGCAGCGCCGGCAGGCTGGACATAATGACGTCGGGGTTGAAGAAGGTGTCGATCAGCGACATGGGAGCGTTCCCGAACCCCAGAGCAAAGAATGCTCACGTTAAACTCATGGGCCGCCGAGGGCAGGAGATCTGCGGCAGAAGCCGGCGGCCAGGCGTGAAAGAATCGTGCCGGCCTGGAAAGCCGGCACGATGTTACCGCAGCCTTCAGCTCAGGCCTTCGGCAGCGGCATTTCCTTCATGGTCGAAGAGTCGGCGGGCGCGTCGCTGCCGAACCACTTCTTGTGGATCGCGGCCAGCGTGCCGTCCTTCTTCATCGCGCTCAGCGCATCGTTCAGCTTGCCGAGCAGCGGGTGGTCCTTGGTCATCATCAGGCCGTATTGCTCACCGGTCTTGATGCGCTCCTTGACCACCAGGTCCTTCATCTTGGTGAAGGAATATTCCATGCCCGGAATGTCGCTGACTGCCGCATCGACGCGGCCGGCGCTGAGGTCGAGCAGCAGGTTCTGCTGCGTGTCGTAGCCCTTCACGTCGCTGAAGCCGTCGGCTTCCTGATGCGCCTTGACCCAGGTTTCGCCGGTCGAACCGGACAGCACGCCGATGATCTTGCCCTTGAGGTCGGCCTCGGCCTTGATCGGGCTGTCGGCCTTGGTGGCGATGCCCATATCGGAATCATAATAGGGCTGCGTGAACGACTGTGACTTCAGCCGCTCCGCCGTGATGGTGATCGACGAGATGGCGACGTCGATGCGCTTCGAGGTGGTGGCGGCAAACAGCGCCTGGAAGCCGAGATCGGCGATGTCGGTGGTCATGCCGATGCGCTTGGCGGCTTCGTTGACGATGTCGACCTCGAAGCCTTCGAAAGTGCCGCTCTCGTTCTTGAATTCGAAGGGCGGGTTGGTCGGGTAGGCGCCGACATTGAGCACATCCGCGGCATAAGCGGTGGCGGGGCCGGCGGCGATGCCGATGGCGGCGGCGAGAAGAAGCAATTTGCGACGCGTGAAGCTCATTTTTGTTCCCTCTGTTGTTGATCGGGCGGGTTGCTCCCGCACGGTTTTTTGCCGCCCCGCTTCACGCAGGGCGTCAATTCATGGCAGCGACCATGCGGTCACGGTTGGCGATGTTGTGTGTTGCAGACCGCGAATCCGCGCGCACGTCATCGAAGGCATGGCGCGTGTTGGATGATGACTGGGGCAGTATGAACGACAAGAACTGAGACTCCCACCCGGAGCACCCACGATGGACTGGCCGGCACGATGGACTGGTCTGCTCGATGGACTGGCCGGCAAGCCCGTCCGGCACGGCAATCGCCATCGACTCCGGAATGCTTATCCAAAGTGCGGCGCTTTTCAAGGCGAAAGTTTTAAGCTTAAAAAGCTGCGATGTCCGTTGCGTGGTGGACACGGTGCGGCCCGCTGGAACCGATACCCGCGAGCGATGGTGACGCCAAGCTATTTCAGGCTTGAAATATTTCCGCGCGGGCCTAGCGTGCGATCTTCGCCGGGAGGTCGCGACGTGAACAAACCACACCCTTTGCACGGCTCGAACAGACTGAAGCTTGGCGTCTTTTCGACCAATGCCGATGGCGGGCTTGCCATCACCGATGTGCCGGAGCGCTGGGCGGCGAGCTGGCAGGACAATGTGACCGCAGCCCAGATCGCCGACCGCGCCGGGCTGGAGTTCATGCTGCCGATCGCGCGTTGGCGCGGCTTCGGCGGCCGCAACAAGGTGCGCGAATGGTCGTTCGAGACCTTCACCTGGGCGGCGGCACTCGCCATGGCCACCGAGCAGATCGGCCTGTTCATGACCGTGCATGTGCCGCTGGTGCATCCGCTCTATGCCGCCAAGGCGCTGGCGACGGTCGACCATATCAGCCAGGGACGCGCGGGCTTGAACATCGTCTGCGGCTGGAACCCGAAGGAATTCGGCATGTTCGGCACGCCTTTGGTCGAGAAGGGCTACGATCAGGCGGCCGAATGGATCGAAATCCTGGAAAAGCTTTATGCGTCGGCCGAGCCGCTCGATTACGAAGGCACTTATTACCGCCTCAAGGAGGCTGTCAGCCGGCCGGCCAGTCTGCAGGTTCCGCGCCCCGTGACCATGAACGCCGCCTTCGGCGGGCCGGGCCGCGATTTCGCTGCCGCCCGGTGCGATTATCTGTTCACGACATTTTCGGAAATGAGCGATGCCGGCAAGCATGTCGCCGACATCAGCGAGCGGGCCGATAAGGCAGGCCGCGATGTCGGCGTCTACACCGTGGCGCATGTCGTCTGCCGCCCGACGATGGAAGAGGCGCAGGCCTACTACACGCGCTACGCCGTCGATATGGCCGACCATGACGCCGTCGATGCCCACATGGCCGGCAAGAAGGAATTCTCGCAATCGCACGACCCGCACGCCTATGACCGCTACCGGCAGCGTTTCGCCGGCGGCGCCGGCACCTACCCGCTGATCGGAACGCCGGAAACGATCGCCGCCGACATGGTCGCAATTGCCGGGCACGGCTATCAGGGCATCGCGCTGTCCTTCGTCAACTACACGCAAGAACTGCCCTATTTCTGCGATCACGTGCTGCCGATCTTGAGGCAGGCGGGGCTTCGCGAATAATTTATTCCTGAGGCAGCCAATAATTTATTCCGGAATGACGGCGGTGGCCTGGATTTCGATCTTGGCGCGATCCTCGACCAGCGCCACCACCTGCATGGCGGCCATCGCCGGAAAATGCCGGCCGATGACCTCGCGATAGGCCTCGCCGATACCCCTGAGATTGGCAAGGTATTCGGCCTTGTCGGTGAAGTACCAGGTCATCGAGGTGATGTGCTGCGGCCCCGCGCCGGCTTCCGCCAGCACCGCGACGATGTTCTGAAGCGTTTGCCGCACCTGGCCGACGAAGTCGTCGGTTTCGAACTGGCATTGGCCGTTCCAGCCGACCTGTCCGCCAACGAAGACGAGCCGACCGCGCGCCGCGACGCCGTTGGCGTAGCCGACAGGTTTGGCCCAGCCTTCCGGCTGCAGAATCTGGTGCATTTCAGTCTCCCGATTCGTCAAAACTCGGTTCGCAATATCCATTGTCAAAACAGTCTGGTCCGTGGGCGCGACCTGCTTCAGGCCGCGCCCATCACTTGCCGCGCAATCACCACTTTCTGCACGTCGGAGGCACCCTCATAGATGCGCAGCGCGCGGATCTCGCGATACAGGCTTTCGACGATGTGGCCTTTGCGGACGCCGTCGCCGCCGTGCAGCTGCACGGCCTTGTCGATCACCTCTTGCGCCCTGTCGGTGGCAAACAGCTTGGCCATCGCCGCCTCGCGGGTGACGCGGGGCGCACCCATGTCCTTGGTCCAGGCGGCGCGGTAGACCAGCAGCGCCGCCGCATCGACATCGAGCGCCATGTCGGCGATGTGCCCCTGCACCATTTGCAATTCGGCCATCGGCGCGCCGAATAGTTTGCGCTCGGCCACGCGTTTGATGCTTTCATCCAGTGCACGGCGGGCAAAGCCGAGTGCCGCCGCACCGACGGTCGAGCGGAACACATCGAGCACCGACATGGCGATGCGGAAGCCGTCGCCTGGCTTGCCGATCAGTGCGGTGGCCGGCAGGCGGACCCGCTCGAAAGACAGCCGCGCCAGCGGATGCGGCGCGATCACTTCGAGCCGTTCGGCGATGCCAAGGCCCTTGGCGTCGCCAGGCACGAGGAAAGCGGAAAGTCCCTTGGCGCCCGGCGCCTCGCCGGTGCGGGCAAAGACGACATAGAGGTCGGCGATGCCGCCATTGGAGATCCAGGTTTTTTCGCCTGTAAGAACGTAGCTGTCGCCGTCGCGGGTCGCCGTCATTTCCGTGTTGGCGACATCTGATCCCGAGCGCGGCTCCGACAGGGCGAAGGCTGATATCGCCTTGCCGGCGCGCGTCTTCGAAAGCCATTGCCGCTGCTCCACCGTGCCGAACAGGCTGAGCGCGCCGGTGCCCAGCCCCTGCATGGCGAAGGCGAAATCGGCCAACCCGTCATGGCGGGCGAGCGTCTCGCGCGTGATGCACAAAGTGCGGACGTCGAGGGGACCCGGGTTGTCGGTGTCGAGCGCCGTTGGCTTCAGCCAGCCGTCTCGGCCGAGCTTGCTGACCAGCTCGCGGCAGGCGGCGTCGACATCATGGTGATCGACTGGGAGGTTGGTCGTGCACCATGTCTCGAGGTGCTCGGCTAGTTCGCGATGGCGGTCTTCGAAGAACGGCCAGGAGAGGAAGGAACGGTCAGGCATTGGTGGCCCCGCTATTGAGGCCTTGCGCACTACGGCGCCCCCCTCCCGCCAACGTCTCCACGCAAAGCATCATCCTCAATCCCCCTCGAACACCGGCTTTTCCTTGGCCACGAACGCCTTGTAGGCGCGTTCGAAGTCGCGGGTCTGCATGCAGATCGCTTGCGCCTGCGCTTCCGCCTCGATCGCCTGGTCGAGGCCCATCGACCATTCCTGGTTGAGCTGGGTCTTGGTGATGCCGTGCGCGAAGGTCGGGCCGGAGACGATGCGCGCCGCCATGTCGAGCGCGTCGGCTTCAAGCGCGGCGGCATCGACCAGCCGGTTGTAGAAACCCCAGCGTTCGCCTTCATCAGCCGTCATGGTGCGGCCGGTGTAGAGCAGTTCGGCGGCGCGGCCCTGGCCGATGATGCGCGGCAGGATCGCGCAGGCGCCCATGTCGCAGCCGGCGAGGCCGACGCGGGTGAACAGGAATGCGGTCTTGGCTTCCGGCGTGGCGATGCGGATGTCGGAGCTCATCGCAATGATGGCGCCGGCGCCGACCGCGACGCCGTCGACCGCCGCAATGATCGGCCTGCCGCAATTCAGCATCGCCTTGACGAAATCGCCGGTCATGCGGGTGAAGACCAGGAGCTCCTTCATGTCCATTTTGACCAGCGGGCCGATAATGTCGTGGACATCGCCGCCGGAGCAGAAATTGCCGCCATTGGAAAGGAACACCACGGCGTCGACATCGTCGGCATAGACGAGGTCGCGGAACGTGTCGCGGAGTTCCGCATAGCTGTCGAAGGTCAGCGGGTTCTTGCGCTCCGGCCGATCGAGCCGGACCTTGGCGATCCTGCCCTCGACCTCCCAGAGGAAATGCTTCGGCTTGCGCCCGGCCATTGCGGTCATTCGCGTCCCTCCCAGTTGCTGCGGAACGAGGTCAGCATGCCGGTCAGCCGGCGCGCGTCGTCCTCACTGACCTTGCCCAGCAATTCGCCGATCCAGCCTTCATGCGCCGCGGCGATCGCGGCAAAGGCCTGCGTGCCTTCCTCGGTCAGCCGCACCATCGAGGTGCGGCGGTCGCCATTGCGCCGCGCGCGGGCGACAAGTCCTTCCGAAACCAGCCGGTCGACGATGCCCGTGACATTGCCGTTAGAGACCAGCAGGAAACGCGACAGGTCGCTCATCAGCATGCCTTCCGGCGCGCGATAAAGCGCTGCCATCACGTCGAAGCGCGGCAGCGTGGTGTTGAAGTCCTTCTTCAGCCGCTCGCGCAGCTCGGCCTCGATCGTGCGCGAGGCGCGCAGCAGCCTGATCCACAGACGCAAGCGGTCCTTGCCGGGTCTCGACGGCGCGGGCAGGGGGCCGGCTACCATGTTTCGCCTCCTGAGATGGAAATCGCCTGTCCGGTGATCGATTGGGCGGCGTCGCCGCACAGCCACAGCACGGCGGCGGCAATTTCATCCGGCTGGATGAAGCGGCCTTGCGGGTTGGTCGAGGCAAGGCTCGATCGCGCTTGTTCGGCCGAGCGGCCGGTCTTTTCGATGATGCGCCGGATGGACTCTTCCAGCATTTCGGTTTCCACAAAGCCTGGGCACACCGCGTTGACGGTGACGCCGGATTTCACTGTTTCGGCGGCAAGCGCCCGCATCAGGCCGATGACGCCATGCTTGGCGGCGACGTAAGACGCGACGTAGGCGTAGCCTTTCAGGCCGGCGGTCGAGGCGATGAAAACAATTCGTCCCGTCTTCCGCGCGGCCATGCCGGCCAGCGCGGGCTTCACCGTCAGGAAGGCGCCGGTCAGATTGACGTCGAGCGTCCGCTGCCAGTCGCTGAGCGCGGTTTTGTGCGCCGGCGCGCTGCCGGCCATGCCGGCATTAGCGACGACGATGTCGAACGGGCCGCGCGCGGCTTGCGCCCTCTCGTAGAGCGCCGCCATTGCCGCCTCGTCGGTGACATCGGCGGCGATGCCAGAGATGCGGTCGTTTTCGCCGGCCACCTTGGCGAGCTCTGCTTCCCGGCGGCCGCAGATGGTGACGCCGATGCCGGCAGCAGCCAGCGCCAGCGCGATGGCCCGCCCGACGCCGGAGCCGCCGCCAGTGACCAGCGCATGCTTGCCGGGTATCGTCGCGGCGGCCGTCATACTTTCAGCCCCGCTGCGGCGTCGCGCTCGGCCAGACGGTAGAGCTGGTCGCGTCCGGGCAGATAGGGATCAGGCCATTTGACACCGCGGTCGCCGAGCGTGACGGCGGCATGCAG
>NZ_RZPL01000550.1:0-4009 GCF_004022805.1 Mesorhizobium sp. M7A.F.Ca.CA.002.04.1.1
CCTGATCTATGTCAGGCCGCACGATTTTGTGCGGCGCAATCAGCAGGTGGCGAATGAACGAGGAACGCAGCGCGGGCTCACTCCCTCATGGAAGGCGTTCCCTGGGTTGGGCGGGCGCAGACGCGATCGCTGAGGCGAAAGCTGAGGCTCTGCGCGCGTTGGATGCTATTGCCGATGCCCTGCCAAACGTTGTTCGGATCCCATTGGAAACGAACGCGATCGTTCCGCCGAGCCGTGGCAGATTAAGGACCATGCTTCGCCGGTATGTGCCGAAACACACCTGGCGATTGGTCACGTTCCTATCAAAGCCCGAAAGCTGTTTGTCTCGACAACCGTGACGCCGCTTCGTCGAAGGCGCGGCGACATCGCATTAAAAGGCAAACACGGCCCGCCCCGGAGTCATGCGACATGGCCTCGCCGCTTAGGGCCGCTCGCGTCCGCCGCCACAGCGCTTCTCCAGACGGCTTATGCTGTCCACCGTCACATGGCGTGCGTTCTCAATCCGAATCACCCCGTCAGCCCGCAATCGCGTCAGTTGGCGGCTCACGGTCTCGCTGGTGATTCCAAGGAAATCAGACATTTCGGCACGCGTCAGCGGCAGATCGAAGGAGGCCGACCCGGAAGCCGCATCGAGACTGGAATCGATATTCCGGGCCATCATGAGGAGAAAAGTCGCCACCTTTTCCGGAGCTGTCTTGCGCCCCAGCGTCACCATCCACTCGCGCGCCTCATCGAGTTCATTCAGCGTCTGTTTGAGCAGGCGATGCTCGAATTCCCGTGACGCCTTCATCATCCGTTCGACGGCCGCTCGCGGAAACGAACACAGCGTGACTGCTGTTGCCGCTTCCGCATTGATCGAGCTTTCCTCCTTGAAAGGACGTCCCAGAAAATCCGGTGCAAACTGGAGACCGACGATCTGCTGGCGCCCATCCGACAGGCTCTTTGATAGCTTTACCACGCCTGAAAGCACGTTGGAGTAGCTGTCGACGTTCTGTGCCTCGCCGGTCAACTCCATTCCTGACTCGATCCGGCGACGCGAGCAAGTCTTGGCGAGCCCAACCAAATTGTCTGGATCGAGCGCACCGCAGACACCGCGACGCCGTGCCTCGCAAGGGAAGCAAAGAACAGGAATGCCGGAACTATGAATGTCTTGCCGAAAGGTCATGCGTTCGCCTTACCCGATCCTAACTGCCGGCAGGATACCCATCCAGGGTAGAGAAATCCTGCGGCGGTTTGTCCATGAGCGCGGCTGATCGAGATCAGGGTCTGCTTCAGCGATGCGTGCAGTGTTCCGGCGGGCAACACGGTGAACGCGAGATGCAATCGGAAATAGCTGTCAAACTCAGCGAGAACGTCCCACGCTACACCAGCTATCCGACGGCGCCGCATTTCCATTCGGGGATCGATGCTGCCATTTACCGTGGCTGGTTGGAGACGCTGGAAAGCGGCGACGAAATCTCGCTGTACCTGCACATTCCTTACTGCGACAAGCTCTGCTGGTTCTGCGCCTGCCACACCAAGCAGACGCACCAATATGAGCCGGTGGCCGCTTATCTGCGCTCGCTGAATGCCGAAATCGTCACGATTGCCGGTCTGGTGAGCGGCAAGGCACATGTCCGTGCAATCCACTTCGGTGGCGGTTCGCCAACTATTCTGAGGCCCGATGATATGGTTGCTCTTGGAGCGGCCTTGCGGGACAGCTTCGACCTTCTCCCGGATGCTACGGTCAGCATCGAAATCGAAACCAACGACATGGACAAGGCGCGCCTTGATGCACTTGCTCAAATCGGCGTAACGCGGGCGAGCCTCGGCGTGCAGGATTTCGATCCGCAAGTGCAAAAAGCAATTAATCGTGAGCAGAGTTTTTTGCAGACCAAGGCAGTCGTCGACGGGGTTCGTTCGCGGGGCGTCGAATCGGTCAATCTGGACCTGCTCTACGGGCTCCCGAATCAGACACGCGAGACGATCTGTTCCACGGTGGCGCAGGCACTGACCTTGGAGCCAGACCGGATGGCCCTGTTCGGCTACGCACATGTGCCCTGGTTCAAGAAGCATCAGACGATGATCGACGAGGCATGGCTGCCGAGTCCCACTGAGCGTTTCGCCCAATCTCAACTCGCGGCGCGGGCAATTGTCGCCAAGGGATATGAGGCAATAGGACTCGATCATTTCGCGAAGCCCGACGATGCGCTGGCCATAGCGGCCCGCGCAGGGGTTTTGCATCGCAATTTTCAGGGCTACACTGAGGATCGCTGCCCGACACTGATCGGACTTGGCCCTTCGTCCATCGGTCGTTTTCGCCAAGGCTACGTGCAGAACATGGCTTCGACTGCCGGGTACGGGCGCATGGTTGCGGATGGCGGGTTGGCTGCCGTCCGCGGCGTTGCCCTTTCCGACGACGATCGCGTCCGTGGCTGGATCATCGAGCGGCTGATGTGTGATTTTGCCTTCTCGGCAGTCGACCTGGTGGAGCGGTTCGGCAAAGCCGGCGAGCAGCTCCTTCATCGCTCGAGGTCCATCGCACTCCACGATCCTGCCCGAGCGCTTGAATTCGATGGTGACAGTTTCCTCGTACGGACTGAAAGTCGCCCCTTCATTCGAACCATCGCGGCCAAGTTCGATACATATTTCAAAGGGGGAACGGCGAGGCACTCGGTGGCGGTCTGAGCAAAGCACAGTGCGCTCGCCGTTTGGTCGATCGGCGAACCAGCTGCGTTCGTTTTGACCGCTCATAGGCGACTACCGCATCAAATCGTCGACCGTGAACAATCCGAGCCCTAAGCGGCGACCGGCTTCGGCCGGATTTGAAGCAGGGCAATCAAGAGCGACAAAAACCCCTTCAGCCACCTGAGCAGGAGGGAGAAGTTGTAGCCGGCGGCGGCCAGGATGGCGTTGAGGGTGTCGCCCTGCTGGCCGGCGAGGTAGTTGCGGCCCATTCTGTGTTCGCTCTTGATGTGGCCGATGACGGGCTCGACCGCCGACCGCCGTCGCATCTGGCGCTTGATGGCTGGGGTGACGCGGCGTTTCTGGCCCGCGGTGAAGACCCTGAGCTTGTGGCTCTGCGGTGCGTTGTGGCCGCGATAGCCGGCGTCGGCGAGGATGCGGCCGATCTCGTTGCCGATGGTCTTTTCCATGTCGGGGATGACGCTTGCCAGCGTGTGGCCGTCATAGGGATTGCCGGGCAGTGCTTTTGCATGCAGGGCGAACTGGCCGCCCCTGGAGCGCTTCAGCGTGGTGGCCACCGACACCTTCACCCCGAACTCGTAGGGCGCATGCGCCTTGCCCTTGCCGATGCATTCCACCTCGTGTGCGTGCAGGCTGTAGATCTTGCGGCCGCGCTGGCGCTGGCGTTGCTCGAGAACGGTGGCGGCCTGGTAGAGCGGCCATTTGAACAGCGCGTCCAGCCCCTGATCGCCGGCGATCTGGCGACCAATGTCGCGAATGGTCCGGCCGAGATAGGTCTTGAGCTTGCGTAGCGCCTTGTTGGCCCGCTTGAACTGCTTGGCGTGGGCATAGCGCTGGTGGCTGATCAGCGCCAGCTTGCCGACCCGCACATAACTCTGGCGCAAATGGAGACCCGTCCTCTTGGCCAGCCGCACCAGCCGTTCGCGTGCCCGATGGATGAGCTTGGCGTCGGTCGGGAACATGACGTTCTTCGGCTGCACGGTGGTGTCGACGATCACCTGGCGCGTGTCGGCCGGTTTCATCGCCCCGGTCTTGACCGCGAGGCTGAGGCTCTCCTGCAACAGCACCATAATCCGCTCCTCGCCCATACGGCTGCGCCAACGCGTCATCGAGGAGCGGTCGAACGGCAGCGTATGGCAAAAGAACGTCTCGCCGGTGAGATACTGGAAATAAGGGTTCTCCACCCAGCGCTCGCACAGCACCTCATCCGACAGGTTGAAGGTGTGCTTGAGGATCGCCAGCCCCGCCATCAGCCGGGTCGGCAGCGGCGGCATGCCGGGGCCGTCCGAATAGACGGCGCCGAAACGCTCCTCCAGCACCGGCC
>NZ_RZPL01000551.1:0-4008 GCF_004022805.1 Mesorhizobium sp. M7A.F.Ca.CA.002.04.1.1
ACATAGACATGAGCGCCGTCGCGCTCGATATGGTCGTCCTTGGTGTTGGGCTCGGTCACCAGATCGACCGTATATTCCATGCCGGCGCAGCCGCCCTTCTTGATGCCGAGGCGGATGCCATGCGCGTTGTCGCGGGTGGCGACGATCTCGCGCACCCGGTCGGCGGCCTTTTCGGTCATGGTGATGACGGCGAAGCGTCCCATTCTTTTTCCTTCCATTCCATGCAGGTTCAAGGCCTGCCGAATGATTCCTCACCTAAAATGGTGAAGTTTTATCCCTCGCGCAAGTGTGCCAGGCTTGACGCTAGTACCAGCCCACCGCCACCTGCGCCTCTTCCGACATGCGGTCGGCCGACCATGGCGGGTCGAAGGTCATGTTGACCTCGACGCCGGACACGCCTTCGACGGCGCCGACGGCATTTTCGACCCAGCCGGGCATTTCGCCGGCGACAGGGCAGCCGGGAGCGGTCAGCGTCATGTCGATCTTGACCGAGCGATTGTCCTCGATGTCGATCTTGTAGATGAGGCCGAGTTCGTAGATATCGGCCGGGATTTCCGGATCGTAGACCGTCTTCAGCGCCGATACGATGTCGTCGGTCAACCGCGCCAGTTCGTCGGCTGGAATGGCCGATCCCGAAACCAGCGCATTGGGCGCGGTTTCCGGAGTGGTCTCGGCAGCGATGCTTGCATCATCCATGGTCGTCACCCAAAAAAATCGTCATCCGAAGAATTTGCGCGCTTTCTCAAGCGCCTCGGCCAAAGCGTCGACTTCGGCCCTGGTATTATACATGCCGAACGATGCCCTGCATGTGGAGGTTACGCCGAAACGTTTCAACAGCGGCTGGGCGCAATGGGTGCCCGCGCGGACAGCAACGCCCTGCCTGTCTATCACCATCGACACGTCGTGCGCATGAATGCCTTGCAGTTCGAACGAGATGATGGCGCCCTTGCCGGGCGCATCGCCGAAGATGCGCAGCGAATTGATGGCGCGCAGCCGCTCATGCGCATAAGTCTTGAGGTCTTCCTCATGCGCGGCGATGCGCTCGCGGCCGATCGTTTCCATATAGTCGAGCGCGGCACCCAGTCCGATCGCCTGCACGATCGGCGGCGTGCCGGCTTCGAAACGATGCGGCGGCTCGTTGTAGGTGACGATGTCTTCCGTCACCTCCTCGATCATCTCGCCACCGCCCATGAAGGGGCGCATGCCCTGGAGAATGTCCTTCTTGCCGTAGAGCACCCCGATGCCCGAAGGGCCATAAACCTTGTGCCCGGTGAAGACGAAGAAGTCGCAGTCGAGATCCTGCACATCGATCGGCATATGCACGGCGCTCTGGCTGCCGTCGACGAGGACGGGAATTCCACGCGCATGCGCGATGCGCACGATTTCCTTGATCGGCGTCACCGTGCCCAGCGCATTCGACATCTGCGTGACGGCGACCAGTTTGGTGCGGTCGGTCAGCCGTTTTTCGAATTCCTCGATGTGGAGGACGCCGAGATCGTCGACCGGCACCCAGACCAGCTTGGCGCCCTGCCGCTCGCGGATAAAATGCCAGGGAACGATGTTGGAGTGGTGCTCCATGATCGACAGCACGATCTCGTCGCCCTCGCCGATGTTGGGCATGCCATAGCCATAGGCCACGGTGTTGATGGCCGAGGTCGTGTTCGAGGTGAAGATGATGTTGTCGGTGCTTGGCGCGTTGAGGAAACGGCGTACCGTTTCGCGCGCCTTTTCGTAGGCGTCGGTCGCGGCATTGGACAGGAAATGCAGGCCACGATGGACGTTGGCATATTCCTGGCTGTAGGCGTGCTGGACAGCGTCGAGCACCGCCTGCGGCTTCTGTGCCGAGGCGCCATTGTCGAGATAGACCAGCTTCTTGCCATAGACTTCCCGCGACAGGATCGGGAAATCGCGGCGGATCGCTTCGACGTCGTAGGGAATGTTTTCGAGTTTCTGGTCCATTTCAAAGTCCTTGCCGGCCAAGGCCGAGATCCTTCCAACACCCCTCATCCGACCGAGCTTCGCTCGGCCACCTTCTCCCACAAGGGGAGAAGGTCTAGCGCTTTACCTTCTCCCCTTGTGGGAGAAGGTGGATTGGCGCGTAGCGCCAAGACGGATGAGGGGTGGCTTTGCCGGACCCCATCCAATTAGCCGTGTGCCACGAACCAGCCGTCGAGCCGCGCTTCCAGCGCTTCGACGATCGCCTCGTCGTCCAGTTCCTCGATCACCTCGGCGACGAAGGCCTTCACGAGCAGCCCCCGCGCGCTTTTCTCGTCGACGCCGCGCGCCATCAGGTAGAACAGATGATCGTGGTCGATCTCGGTGACCGTCGCGCCATGGCCGCAAATCACGTCGTCGGCGAAGATTTCAAGCTCCGGCTTGGTCGAGAACTCGCCGTCGTCCGACAGCAACAGCGTGTTGCATGCCATCTTGGCGTTGGTCTTCTGCGCATATTGATGGACGTTGATGCGGCCCTGAAACACGCCGCGCGCCTTGCCCGTCACCACGTTGCGGATGATCTCCGTCGAGGTCGTGTGCGGCACGGCGTGGTCGAGAACCATGGTCACGTCGGTATGGGTGTCGCCGGCCAAGAGGTTGATGCCGCGCAGCTTGAAATCGGCGCCTTCGCCAGTCGTCCTGACCATGATCTCCTGGCGCACGAGCTTGCCGCCGGCGTTCATGACGAACAACGTCAGCTTGGCATTCTTGCCGATATGGGCCTTGAACTGGGCCAGATGCGTCGCCGTTTCCGGCTGTTCCTGGACAATCAGCCACGTCACCTCGGCGCCTTCGCCGAGCACGAGCTGGCTGACCGAGCTGCCCAGGGCAGCGCCGTCACCTGTCTGCCGTTCGACGATGACGGCCTTGGCGCCGGCGCCGACACGCACTGGCAGGCGCACATGGGTCTGGCCGCCGGCCTGCAGGTTCTGCAGCTCGACCGGCTTTTCGAGTTCCACGCCATCGGCGATGTCGACAAAATATCCGTCGGCGACGAAAGCCGTGTTCAGCGCGCCGATGGCGTCGTCGCTGCCATAGGGGTCGAGCCCAGGTGCTGCGCTGCCGTCGACCAGCTTTTCCGACAGGCGCTGGAAAGAGACGCCTTCAAGAACCGGCACTTTGGCGTCGGACTTGCCGTTCAGGATCGACACCACAGTGGAACCGTCAACGATCGGCGCAATGGCCTTGGCCATGGCGGCAGGGTCGAAGTCCGGCACGGTATTCAGCAACCGGCGCAAGTCGGTATAGTGCCAGGATTCGACGCGCCGCGTCGGCAGGCCGTGCTTGATCGTCTCGATGGCGTCGTCGCGCTTCAGCATCACCGCGCCGTCGCCCGGCAGCAGCGACAGCCGGTCGCCGAACGCGTCGATCAACGCTGTCTCGGCCGGTGTCCGCTGCGGTTGTGCGTGCATGTTCATCGGTATTACCTCTGGCATCTCACGCTGCTTCGCCGATCACGCCGGCATAGCCATTGGCTTCCAGGTCGAGCGCCAGCGACTTGTCGCCTGACTTGATGACCTGCCCCTTGTAGAGCACATGCACGGTGTCGGGCACGATGTGCTCAAGCAGGCGCTGGTAGTGGGTGATGACCAGGAACGCCCGGTCCGGCGCGCGCAGCGCGTTGACGCCGTCGGAAACGATCTTCAGCGCATCGATGTCGAGGCCGGAATCGGTCTCGTCGAGCACGCACAATTTCGGCTCCAGCAATTTCATCTGCAGGATCTCCGCCCGCTTCTTCTCGCCGCCGGAAAAGCCGACATTAAGCGGCCGCTTCAGCATCGCCATCTCCATGCTGAGCGAGGCGGCGGCTTCCTTCACGCGCTTCAAAAATTCCGGGATCTTCAGCGGCTCCTCGCCGCGCGCCTTGCGCTGCTCGTTCATCGCCACTTTCAGGAATTCCATGGTGGCGACGCCCGGTATCTCCATCGGATACTGGAAGGCGAGGAAGATGCCTGACGTGGCGCGCTCGGCCGGATCCATTTCGAGGATCGACTGGCCGTTGTAGAGGATGTC
>NZ_RZPL01000552.1:0-4008 GCF_004022805.1 Mesorhizobium sp. M7A.F.Ca.CA.002.04.1.1
TCGCGAGGGCGCCTATCTGCTGCTCGCCGACATCGAGGAGGCCGAGACCGGCGATCAGGGCAAAGTTCGGCAGCTGCTGTCCAGGGCGCTGCGGGCGCCGCGCGATCCGGCCTGGGTCGCAGACGGCGTGGTATCGGAACGCTGGGCTCCGGTATCGCCGATCACCGGCCGGCTCGACGCCTTCGAGTGGCGCGCGCCGATGGAGCGTCTTGGCCAGTTGATCGACAGCCATGATGACGCGCCAGCGGGTGCGGCACCGGTTATTGAAGCATTGGCAAAGCCGACGAGCGAAAAAAGGCCGATCGAAGTGATCGACGACGCCGGTGGCGAGACGTCGGCGGGCAAGCAAGCTGAAAGTCGCGAAGAAGATCATGTCAGACCGATCACGGCAGCGGCCTTCGCCGCGGTGCCGAGCGATGCCGAAGGCGTCGAGCCGGCCGAGGAGCTTGCGCGGCTGCCGGACGATCCCGGCGTCGATCCGGACGAGGAAGCGGAGAAATCGCCGCGCCGGTTTCGGTTGTTTTGAGTTGGGCAGGCCGTCAGGCCGTTGGGGTATGGATCTATGTTTGAACGCGTTCTGTCGTTTCTCAGGGATTTGCCGGCCGGTGCCGGCACGCATGCCAGCACGGACGATCCGCGTGTCGCCGCCTCGGCGCTGCTCTACCATGTGATGAACGCCGATGGCGTGCGCCAGGATGTCGAGTGGGAGCGGTTCAAGGCGGTGCTGGCCGAGAGCTATTCGATCAGTGGCGCGGAACTCGAAGCGTTGGCCGCTGCCGGCGAGCGGGCCGACAATGAGGCGATCGATCTCTACGCCTTCACCAGCGTCTTGAAGCGCCATCTCGATGCCGATGCGCGCAAGGCTTTCATCGGCCTGATGTGGGAAATCGTCTATGCCGACGGCGAGTTGCACGAGCTCGAGGACAACACCGTCTGGCGCGTCGCCGAGCTGATCGGCGTCGAACGCCACGACCGCGTCGAGGCGCGCCGCAAGGCGGCGGCGCACGCGCCCGGCGCCACCGGAACATCGAGCGACGAATAGGATCTTCGCCTTCCCATGCCACGCCAGACGAGTTCGAAGCCAAAGATCCTGATCGTGCTGCATCAGGAGAGTTCGAGCCCGGGACGTGTCGGCCACATGTTGCTGGAAGAGGGTTTCGATCTCGACATCCGCCGGCCGCCGCTTGGCGACGCCTTGCCCGAAACACTGGACGACCACGCCGGCACGGTGGTGTTCGGCGGCCCGATGAGCGCCAATGACGACGACGAGTTCGTCCGCCGCGAGACCAACTGGCTGGAAATACCGCTGAGGGAGAACCGGCCATGTCTCGGCATCTGTCTCGGTGCGCAGATGCTGGTCAACTGTCTCGGCGGCAAGGTCGAGGGTCATGGTGAAGGGCTGGTCGAGGTTGGCTGGTATCCCCTGAAGGCGACCGAAGCCGGCAAGCAACTGATGCACTGGCCGGAGATGGTCTACCAGTTCCACCGCGAGGGTTTTTCGCTGCCCAGGGACGCGACGCTGCTGGCGACGGCCGAAACCTATCCCAACCAGGCCTTCCGCTACGGCGACAATGCCTGGGGCATCCAGTTCCATGGCGAACTGACCAGGGTGATGATGCAGCGCTGGGTGGTGCGCGGCGCGCATCGCTTCGAATTGCCCGGTGCCCAGCCCGGCCGCGATCATCTCGGCGGCCGGCTGATCTGGGACATGCATCTCAAGCGCTGGCTGGACGAGTTTTTGCGGATGATCTTCGGCAAGTCGAGCAGATAGCTAAACCGTCGTCTGAACGGATTTCAGGCGACCCGCTTTAGGTCTTTGTCTTCATGCATGTCGTTCTCCCAAAACCGGGGCCACTTTTGGGCGACATGCATTAAGGTTCGAGCACCGGCCGCAGGAAGCTGCGCTCATAGCTGAGAATGCTGCGATTGCGCTTTTCCATTTCGAACACGTCCTGGCATTCCGGGTCGGCAGCCATCCGTTTGCGATAGTCCTCGTAGTCGGCAAGACTCGGAAAGCTGAACATGGCATAGGCGATGTTGCTCGCCCCTTCGCTTGGAAGGAAATAGCCGTGATGGTTTCCGCCGAGGCGGTTGACCAGAGCTATCCAGCGACGACCATAATCTTCGAACTCGGCAAGCTTGTAGGGGTCGATGACGTATTTCAGGTAGCAAGTGATCATGAGAGCTCCTGTGGCATGGGCTAGGCATGTCGGCTGTCAACCGTGGGAAGATCAGTTGCGCCCGTTGAGGTGGCGCACCTTGCGCAGTTGCGGGAACAGCACCACCCACAGGCCCGCGACGGCGATGGCGCCGATGCCGCCGATCACCACGGCCGGCACCGTGCCGATCAGCGCGGCCATCGTGCCGGCCCGGAATTCGCCGACCTCGTTGGAGGCGCCGACAAAGACCTGGTTGACGGCGTTGACGCGGCCGCGCACCTCGTCGGGCGTCCACAGCTGGATCAGCGTCTCCCTGATGTAGACGCTGAACATATCGGTGGCGCCAAGGAAGACCAATGCCACGATCGACAGCCAGGTGATGGTCGACAGGCCGAAAACCACGGTGAAGGCGCCGAACGAGGCTGCAGCGGCCAGCATGATCATGCCCGCGTGGTTGCGAAGTGGATGCCCGGCCAGCCAGATGGCGACGCAAATGGCGCCGATGCTGGGCGCCGAGCGCAGCAGGCCGAGGCCCCACGGGCCGAGCTGGAGGATGTCGCGCGCATAGACCGGCAGCAGCGCCGAGGCGCCGGACAGGAGCACGGCGAACAGATCGAGCGAGATGGCGCCGAGCACGATCTTCTCGCTCCAGATATAGCTGAACCCGCCGAGCAGGTGCTGCATCGTCGGCTTGTCCGACTCGGTGCGCTGCGACGGCTTCGGGATGGTGAAGATCAGCAGCCCGGACACAAGCATCAGGACAGCGGCGGTTCCGTAGGCCGCTTCCGGCGACACGCCGTAGAGCAGGCCGCCGGCGACGGGTCCGACGATGGTCGCCGTCTGCCAGGCCGATGAATTCCAGGCGATGGCGTTGGCGAAATCCTGAGGCGGCACCAGATTGGCGAACAGCGAGGCCGAGGCCGGACCGAAGAAGGCGCGGGCGACGCCGAACATGGCAAGCACGCAGAAGATCGGCAGCGGCCCGCTGATGCCGCGCAGCGCCAGGAACAGCAGCGCCAGCGCGCACATCGCCTCCACCACGACCGCCAGCGCCATGATCAGGCGGCGGCCGAAGCGGTCGGCGGCGACACCGGTGACCAGCACCAGAAGCAGCGACGGCAGGAACTGGACGATGCCGACCAGGCCGAGATCGAGCGGGTCGCGGGTCAAATCGTACATCTGCCAGCCGACCGCGACGGACACGATCATGGTGGCGAATGTGGTGAGGAAACGCGCCGCCCAATAACTCAGGAAGGAGCGGTGGCGGAACGCGGCATAGCGCTGGTCCGGTGATATCTGTTCGGCGGTCATGATTTAAGAGGCCCCATTGCAGTGGCGTCAGCTGGCGGGGCACTTCCACGATGGGCGCTGGTCCGGCTGGCGGAACTTTTAGCTCAGTTCGCCGCGGATATGCGTCAGAATCAGTGCTGGATCAAGGAATTTTCAGCCTGCTCCATCGCCGGCACGCGGAAGTTACTGCCGCAGCGCGACGGAGATGGCGTCGAGGCCGCCGCGCAATTCGGCTTCCGTCGGCCAGCCGAAGCCGACGCGGAAGAAGCGTTTTTCCATCTCGAACCAGTGGCCGGGTCCGACATAGGTTCCATGGTTCTCCAGCAGGTTCGCATAGAACCGGTCGAGGTCGAAGCCGGGTTCGATATCGAGGCGCGGGAAGCCGACGACACCGCCTTCGGGCCTGATCCAGTCGACCAGCGGTTCGCGGTCGATCCAGGCCTGGACGATGTCGCGGCGCTTGGCCATTTCGGGCAGCAGTGTCGCCAGGAAGGCATCCCGGCGCTCGAGCATGCCGCGGGCAATGCCTTCGTCGATGACGCTGCCGCAGATGCCGATC
>NZ_RZPL01000553.1:0-4001 GCF_004022805.1 Mesorhizobium sp. M7A.F.Ca.CA.002.04.1.1
CCTCTACACCGTGCTTTTGCGCCGTGCCAAATTCGGCATCGAACTCCTGCCGATGGTCGTGCTGCTGCTCGGCGCCGGTGCGCTGGTCGCCTTGCCTTTCCATGCGTGGGAATTGTTCAACGACGAACGCTCCGCCATGAACGTCCACAGCCTTCTCGCGCTCGCCTATCTGGCAGGTCCCGGCGGCGCCCTGATGTACTACCTCTACAACAAAAGCGTGCAAACGCTGGGTGCTAGCCGGGCAAGCATGCTGCTCTACCTGCAGACGGTGTTCGTGGCCGTGCTCGCCTATCTGCTGCTCGGCGAGGGCTTGCACGATTACGACCTGGTCGGTGCGGCCTTCATCGTCGCCGGCATCGTGCTCGCTACCGTAGTCAGGCCAGCTCAACCACGCGTGGCGTAGACATCTTGCGGGTGACGGCTGTATTCAGCGCCGGCCGCATTGGCGTTTGGTGAGTCACCATTGCGACAGCCAGAGGCCCCCTCTCAATGCCGCTTGAAATACTGCACCTCCTTCTCGTGCTTCTCCGCCGCCTCGCGCGTATCGAACGTTCCGAGGTTGCGCCGCTTGCCGGTCTTGTCGTCCTTCTTGCGCGAATACAGCCGGTATTTGCCGTCCTTGAGTTTTCGGATCATCTCGCTCTCCCTGGCTAGGATTGGCCCTGATCAAGGTTTCCGCTTACCGGGCGGCGGCCTGCCGACCAGCGCCTGCGTCTTGTCGCCATGCTCATTCCCCGGTTGTGTCAGGGATCAACGCCGTTCCAATCCAAATGATCCACCCGTTCGAAGGCAGCACTCTACGGCGCCCCCCCTCTGGCCTGCCGGCCATCTCCCCCACAAGTGGGGAGATTGGCAGCTTTGGCGTCGGCGCTTTCTGGCAACGTCGAAATTCGGCGAGCGCCGGCCAAAACGCAAAAACCCGCCTGGGCGGCGGGTCACTGGCGCAAATCAGCACCATAGGCAGAAATGTAGCATAGCTGCCCTCACCCCGTCAAGAAAAAATTCCTATCCCATCGACAAGCTCCCTGTCCGGACACATGCATCCCGGCCACGAAGGCTAGCGGCGCAATTGCGGCGGCAGCCGACATTCCAACGCAGTAAATTCAGATCCAACTTGACGGAACATTAGCCAAAGCTAATTGTTAGTGGATGCGGCAGGTGGTGCCCTCCATCGCCTGCCGAAGATCGGCCCTCCGATCGGCCCGCGTCCTCCGCCAGAGGCGCGGGCTTTTCGTGCCGATCAGCCGTCGCAGCCTAGCCGGCATTTTTCGTCCTCCGACTATTTCGCCAGTCCCTCATCGGGGTTTCGCCGCCCTTTGGCCTTGAGGCTGCGCGCGGCTTGCTCGACCGCGGCGCGGTCGTTGCCCAAGCGGTCGAGCAGTTCCTGTGCCTCGTCGCCGGAGATGCCGGTGCGCACCGCCAGCGCCTCGACCTCCAGCACGTCGGAGCTGGCGATCTCGCCGGTTTCAGGCAGCGCGTCGCCCGCCGTCAGCGGCAGGGCTCCCTCGCGGTCGATCTCGGCCTCGGCCTGGTGCCAGTGCCGCTCGGGGTCGCCCTGCATGCGGCCTTCCCGTTCCCAGATCTGGTAGGCGCGCTCACGAATTCTGTCGTCCCGGTCGTCGCTCATGGTCAGTCCTCCTTCGGGTCAGGGTTGAACGTCGCGCCAATGCGGACGCTCCGGAAAATCCGCGCGATCGGATCGCCATGCCGGCGGTGCGCGGGGGCTACTGGCATTGCCGTCTCGGGCCACCGGAGTATGGCTGGTAGCTGTTGTCTTCCGGGCGATAGGAGCGGTAGCGGCTGAAGCAGGAATCGACATGGTCGGCCGAAAGCGCTTCGCCGTCATCATCGGCAAGGTAGACGCCAAGGCCAGCGCCGTTTTCCCCGCCGTCGCCGGCAGCCGGCTGGCCGGCCTGACCGGCGGCTTCGAGATAGGGCGAGATGCAGGGGCGCAGCTGCCCGCTGTAGGAGAGATAACTGTTGTCGTCCGGATGGTAGGAGCGATAGCGGCTGGCGCACCAGGCGAGATGCGGACGCGGCAGGTCGGTTGCCTTGGGCGCGATGGCGCCGGTGACCGTCGGGTCGGGCGGCGTTTCCGGCGGTTTGGCGGGGATGTCGGGCGGCGCCGGCTGGGCGGCCGGCAGGCGTTCGAGGCCCTGCCCGGCTTTGTTCACCGGCCGCGCCTTCTTGGTCCACAGCTCCGCCACGCTGACGGTGGCCGTTGCCTGGCGCGGCGGCTTTGCGGCAAGCAGCCAGGCGGCGAAGCCCAGTCCGCTGCCGAAGACCGCAAGGGTCAGCACGAAGCCGCAGACCAGTCCCAAAACCGCTTTCACGACACGCTCCTTCAGTCCCTGCTCATAGAATGCGGGGCCTCAAGGCTGGTTCCAGAAAAACGCTGGCGCGCGCGCCGGCGTTGCCGCCGGGCGCAGCCGCCAAGGGAGGCTCAAAACCCCGCCCAGACACAGTTCAGAAACAATATTCAACAGTTCGGAAAAACTGCCGAAAAGATCGGATGGCATAAGCATCCCACAACAACTGGAAAAATGGCCGTGCCGGGCAATGCCCGGCCTGGACGGGAAAGTATGGAAATGGATCACGGTGTCGATGTCGCCGAACTGGACGCGGAACGATCGGGGCTGGAAAGCGGCCCGGCAGGTGTCGATGCGCTGGTAAGAACGGCTCCCGCGACAGCCAGGCGCGGGCAAATCCTGACGGGCGCCGACTTTGCCCGCCAAGGCTTGCCCGGCGAGCGGCTCGACACCGTCTTCGAACAGCTTGCCGAGATGTTCGCAGCGCTGCCGGCGGTGATCTCCGACGGGCGTGTCTGGACCTATCGGGAGCTGGACAGGCGGGCCAACCAGTTCGCCCGCCTGCTGATCAAGCGCGGCGTGAAGCCGGGCGACCGCATCGGGCTCATCCTCGACCGCTCGGCGGAGACCTATGTCGCGCTGCTCGCCGTGATGAAGGCGGGCGCTGCCTTCGTGCCGCTGGCGACCGCCTTTCCCGAGGAGCGGATGGCGCTCATCATCGAAGACGCCGGCGTCAGCCTGATCGTCACCATCGCCGCCTATGCGTCGCGCGCCGGCCAGCTGCCGGTCCCGCATCTGCTGATCGACAGCACTGCTGCCGAAATCTCCAGACAATCCAACGCGCCGCTGCAGCCGCATGCGAAGGCCGCTTCAGCGGACGACACCTGCTACATCCTCTACACGTCGGGCACCACCGGCAAGCCCAAGGGCGTGGTCATCAAGCACCAGAGTTTCGTCAATTTCATCCGCGTCGCCGCCGCCTCCTACGGCTACCGGCCGGGCGACCGCGTCTACCAGGGCATGACGATCGCCTTCGACTTTTCCTCCGAAGAGATCTGGGTGCCGTTCGTCGCCGGCGCGACGGTGGTGCCCGCTCCTGGCCAGATGCCGCTGGTGGGCGAGGAACTCGCCGATTTCCTGCGGCTCCATGACATCACCTGCATCGCCTGCAGCCCGACGCTGCTGTCGTCGATGACATCGGATGTGCCCAGCCTGCGCACGCTGCTGGTGGGCGGCGAGGCCTGTCCGCACAATCTGGTGGTGCGCTGGTCGAAGCCGGGGCGGCAGATCCTGAACACCTACGGCCCGACCGAGGCGACCGTCACCGCCACCATGGGCGCGCTGACGCCGGACAGTCCCGTCACCATCGGCGCGCCGCTGCCGACCTACTCGATCGTCATCCTCGACGCTTCGCTGCCGCAGCTTGCCGAGCCGGGCGAACTGGGCGAGATCGGCATTGCCGGCATCGGGCTCGCGGTCGGCTATCTCAACCGGCCCGACCTGACCGAACAGAAATTCATCGCCGATTTCGTCGGCCTGCCGAACAACCCGTCCAAGCGCATCTACCGCACCGGCGACCTTGGCCGCATCAACGACCAAAGCGAGATCGAGTATAACGGCCGCATCGACACCCAGGTGAAGATCCGCGGCTACCGCATCGAGCTCGGCGAGATCGAGGCAGTGCTGCTCGAC
>NZ_RZPL01000554.1:0-3997 GCF_004022805.1 Mesorhizobium sp. M7A.F.Ca.CA.002.04.1.1
GGGCGCTGTTTGCTGGCAGCCGGATGCCGGGCTGCCGTCCTCCGGCTACTACCATCTGCCGACGCTCGCCACAGGTGTTTCGCCAGCTAACATATTGGCGCAAGAAGAGGTGTTCGGCCCTGTTCTGGCGACCATGACCTTCCGCAACACCGAGGAAGCGATCGAGCTCGCCAACAACACGCGCTATGGCCTCGCCGCCTCGGTGTGGAGCGAGAACGTCAACCTTGCCCTGCACGTCGCGCCGCAATTGAAGGCCGGCGTGGTCTGGGTCAACGGCACCAACATGTTCGACGCCGCCTGTGGCTTCGGCGGCTACCGCGAGAGTGGTTTCGGTCGTGAGGGCGGGCGCGAGGGTATGTTCGAATATCTCACGGCAAAATTGCCGCTCGGCCCGGTCATCAAGCCGGCGACGATGTCGGCGCAACCGGTCGAGCAGGCCGACGGCGCGGCAATCGACCGTACGGCAAAGCTGTTCATCGGCGGCAAGCAGGTACGGCCGGACGGCAATTATTCGCTCGCCATCGCCACCGCCAAAGGCAAGCTTGCCGGCGAAGTTGGGCTCGGTAGCCGCAAGGATATCCGCGATGCCGTCTCCGCCGCCCGCGGTGCCAAGGCCTGGCCGGAGGCGACCGCCTATAACAGGTCCCAGGTGCTCTATTATCTGGCCGAGAACCTTTCCGGCCGCGCCGGCGAGTTCGCCGCCCGTCTCACCGAATTGACCGGCGCCACGCCCAAGGCCGCGCGGGAAGAGGTAGAACAATCCATCGAGCGGCTGTTCCTCTATGCCGGTCTGGCCGACAAATTCGAGGGCCGCGTGCACCAACCGCCCGCGCGTGCCGTGACATTGGCGCTGCACGAGCCGGTCGGCGTCGTCGGCATCGTCGCGCCGGATGCCTCGCCGCTGCTCGGCCTGATCTCGCTGATTGCACCCGCACTTGCGATGGGCAACACCGTGGTCGCAGTGCCGTCGGAGCGCTACCCGCTGCTGGCGACCGATCTTTACCAGGTCATCGAATATTCCGACATTCCCTCAGGCGCCATCAACATCGTCACCGGTCGCAGCGCCGAACTCGCCGGCGTGCTGGCCAAGCATGACGATGTCGACGGGCTTTGGGTGCTCGCCGATGCCGAGACCTGCGCCAAGGCGGAAGCCGAGTCCATCGGCAACCTCAAGCGCGTCTGGAGCGGCAATGGCCGCGGCATCGACTGGGCATCCGACCAAGCCGCCGGCGACGCCTTCCTACGCCGCGCCGTCGAGGTCAAGAATGTCTGGGTGCCTTACGGCGATTGATGGCCTGCCGGTACTGTTCAGATCGTGTTCGGGCTTGACGCCCGGACAGATGTTCTTTAACGAGAAAAAACATCTTTATCAGTGAACGGTCAACGGCGCAGGCTGCACGATCACGCGTGACTGGCACATGACGCCTTGGCCAGCCGCAGGTAGACCCGGACTATCCCAGCGGACGAGGAGAACAGCATGGCGGATCTGGCAGGCAAGGTCGTTGTCGTCACGGCAGCGGCGCAAGGGATCGGCAAGGCGAGCGCACTGGCCTTCGCAAAAGCCGGCGCCA
Source organism: Mesorhizobium sp. M7A.F.Ca.CA.002.04.1.1 (assembly GCF_004022805.1). NCBI lineage: Bacteria > Pseudomonadati > Pseudomonadota > Alphaproteobacteria > Hyphomicrobiales > Phyllobacteriaceae > Mesorhizobium > Mesorhizobium sp. M7A.F.Ca.CA.002.04.1.1. The sequence goes on from NZ_RZPL01000554.1 coordinate 1,572, forward strand.
TCGTCTACGCCACCGACATCAACGAGACGCTGCTGGCGGAACTCGCCAAGACGCCAGGGATCAAGACCCGCAAGCTGGACGTGCTCAACGACGAAGCCGTCAACGCCGCCTTTGCCGAGATCGGTGTCGTCGACGTGCTGTTCAATTGCGCCGGTTTCGTCCATTCGGGCTCGATCCTGGAGATGAAGGACGGCGACCTCGATTTCGCGCTGAACCTCAATGTCCGCGCCATGATCCGCACCAGCCGGGCCGTGCTGCCCGGCATGCTGGAACGCGGCGACGGATCGATCATCAACATGGCCTCGCTGGCCAGTTCCACCAAGGGCGTGCCCAACCGCTTCGTCTATGGCCTGACCAAGGCCGCGGTCATCGGCCTGACCAAGGCGATAGCCGCCGACTATGTCGGCAAGGGCATACGCTGCAACGCCATCTGCCCCGGCACGGTCGAGAGCCCGTCGCTGCAGGACCGCATGCACGCGCAAGGCGACTATGATGCCGCCCGCGCCGCCTTCATCGCCCGCCAGCCGATGGGCCGGCTCGGCACGCCGGAGGAAATCGCCGATCTGGCCGTCTACCTGGCCGGCGCCACGTACACGTCCGGGCAGGCCTACAATATCGACGGCGGCTGGTCGATCTGACTGCGGAATCTTGCGTGGGCCGGACGATCTGGCCCGTTGCCGGCGTTCAACAGGGGATCGAACAGTCTGAAAATCCCGCGCGCCGGCTATCTTGTATGGCGATCGCGCTTGTCCGTAGTCAGGTCGGTGAGTACGGTCCGCCGGTTCCTTGAAGGAGCAATCGCCTTGGCGGAAAGTTTGCAAAAGGCCGCGAGGCCGCAATCAGGAGAAGGATTTAGATGAAACTGCTGCGCTATGGCGAGGTGGGAAGCGAACGTCCCGGCCTGCTCGATGCGGATGGAACGATCCGTGATCTCTCCGCTCACGTCACCGATATCGGCGGCAAGGCACTCGATCCGGCATCGCTGGCAGCACTCGCCAAGCTAGATCCGAAGTCGCTGCCGGCGGTTTCCGGCAGCCCGCGCCTCGGCGCCTGCGTTGCCGGCACGGGCAAGTTCATCTGCATCGGCCTGAACTATTCCGACCACGCCGCCGAGACCGGCGCCACCGTGCCGCCGGAGCCGATCATCTTCATGAAGGCAAGCTCGGCCATTGTCGGGCCGGATGACGACGTGCTGATCCCCCGCGGCTCGGAGAAGACCGACTGGGAAGTCGAGCTGGCCGTGGTCATCGGCAAAACCGCCAAATATGTCAGCGAGGCCGATGCGCTCGACTATGTTGCCGGCTATAGCGTTGCCCACGACGTCTCCGAACGCGCCTTCCAGGCCGAGCGCCAGGGCCAGTGGACCAAGGGCAAGAGCTGCGACACCTTCGGCCCGACCGGCCCATGGCTGGTGACCAAAGACGAAGTGGCCGACCCGCAGAACCTCAAAATGTGGCTGACCGTCAACGGCAAGACGATGCAGAACGGCTCGACCAAGACCATGGTCTATGGCGTCAAGTATCTGGTTTCCTATCTCAGCCAGTTCATGTCGCTGCACCCCGGCGACATCATCTCCACCGGCACGCCGCCCGGCGTCGGGCTGGGCATGAAGCCGCCGGTGTTCTTGAAGGCCGGCGATGTGGTTGAACTGGGCATTGAAGGCCTGGGGCAGCAGAAGCAGACGTTCAAGGCGGACGTTTAGGCAGTACATTTCGGGGTCGGCGCTGCCCCCTCATCCGGCCGCTTCGCGGCCACCTTCTCCCCGCTGGGGAGAAGAGACTGGCGTCGGCGCTGACAATCTCCTCTCCCCTCGGGGAGAGGTCAGCCGAGCGAAGCGGAGGCTGGGTGAGGGGGCTGCGCCGGCGTATCTACTTCAGCACCTTCCCATCCGCACCAAACCGATACGTCTTCGCCGGATCCGGCGTCGCATACAGCGTGGCACCCGGCTCGGCATCGTAAACACCAAAAATCCGCACGGTGATCAGCCCGGCCTTCTCGCAGTCGAGATAGAGGTTGGTGTCGGCGCCGAGATGCTCGGCGTGCACCACCGTTCCCTTCCAGGAGCCGGATTTCGGATCGACGGTCAGATGTTCCGGCCGCACGCCGATGGTCCTGGCGGTTTCGCCGAGACGGGCGCCGTCGACGAAATTCATCTTCGGTGAGCCGATGAAGCCGGCGACGAACTCATTTGCCGGCGAATTGTAGAGCTCCATCGGGCCACCGATCTGCTCGATTTTCCCTGCGTTGAGCACCACGATCTTGTCGGCCAGGGTCATCGCCTCGACCTGGTCGTGGGTGACGTAGATCATCGTCGCCTTCAGCCGGCGGTGCAATTGCGCGATCTCGAGCCGCGTGTTGACACGCAGCGCGGCATCGAGGTTCGACAGCGGCTCGTCGAACAGAAACAGCTTCGGCTCGCGCACCAC
>NZ_RZPL01000555.1:0-3996 GCF_004022805.1 Mesorhizobium sp. M7A.F.Ca.CA.002.04.1.1
CTTCTATGCAATATATGCTGCGTGCATAGCTTGCGGCCTGCGCGGCCCACTGTCGCCATCCATGTTCATAGTAGTTCTCGTGGCGATGGGTCAATTCATCCAGAGTGAAAACGTCGCTTGGCGCTTTTATACAAATCCGCTGATGCTGGAATTTGTTTTTGGCATCTTACTTTACCTGGCATATGTGCATAGTGCGAAGCTTTTCGTGGGACGTACGTGGCTTATGCTTGCGATTTTCGTGGCGACAATAGCCATTCGGCAAATGATACCTGATTTGCCCTGGCTTCTGGCGAACGGCGTCCCTGCCGTGGTTTTAACCGCCGCCGCTTTGTCTTGGTCGCCCCCCCGGACGCGCGCGATAACATTTCTGGTTTTGCTCGGAGATGCATCATACTCGCTCTACCTCTCGCACCCCTATGTGATCCAGCTGGCGAGCAAACTGCTACCGCATCAGTCAGGGCTGATGGCGCAGGGGCTGGCCGGCATCGTGGCATGCGCGCTGTCCATAGCGGTATCCATTGTCCTTTATACAATGATCGAGCGACCCGCGCAGGCTCTCTTCAATGGCTTGGCAGCCCGTAGGCAAGCCTCCTCGACGCTCAGGAAAACCGAAAATCATATCTGACTCGCGATGGGAACAGGCCGCCCACTGCCTCTGGATTTGTGACGGATCGCCCTGTTCCAAGGTGCGACGACTCGGTATCCGCCGCTTGGCCAATTCGCGTAAGATAAGTTGACCGGATTTGCCATTGAGCGCCGGGCGCGATAGGTTATATTGCACTGCACAATGGAGAAGCCGTTTATTGCACGCCCATGTCTGCGAAAAATCCGGCCGGCTCATGGCTTGCCGGCACTGGGTCGTGTCGGCGGGACTCTGAGATGAAGATTCCAAAGTCCCTGCTGGTCGATCCCGAGAAGAACTCGGTCTATGGCGCCTTTGCCGTAGCCGTCTCGATCTGGGCGTTTTCCTATTCGTTCATTTTCGGCCAGGTGCTGATCCTGGCCTACTACGCGGTCTGGCTTCCACTCGTCATGGTCGACTACCGGCGGTTTCTGCGGCATCTGTCCAGCGCCTGGCTGCCGCTGCTGTTTGCCGCCTATGTCTGCTTCTCGATTTTCTGGTCGGTTGCGCCGGGCATCACGGCAAGGACGGCGTTCCAATATCTCTCTCATATCGCTTGTGCCTATATCGCGGCGCGCACCGTCAGCGTGCGCGCATTGACGATAGGCGCCCTGGTCGGGATTTTCTTCATCCTGCTGTATTCGTTGCGGGTCGGCAATTATTCCGACGATGTTCTCGACGGCACCTACAATTTCGTCGGCGCGTTTGCCTCCAAGAACCAGCTCGGTTTTGTCGCCTCGCTCGGCATATATTTCAGCGTGGTGTTCCTTGCCTTTTACAGGCGCGGCCGGCTGAGCCTCATGCTTACAGCGCCTCTCATTCTGCTGTCGGCCTATCTGCTGTTCGTCTCGCATTCCGCCACCTCGATGGCCTCTATACCGGCGGTTCTGGCGCTGGTGACGCTTCTTGCGATGAGCAAAATTTTGTCACGGCGCTACCGCCGGGTGATTTTCCTGATCGGCGCCGGTCTGCTGGTCGTGACTGCCTTTGTCGCCTTGAATCTCGGGCTGATGGACTTCGTCCTCGGCCTCTTCGGCAAGGATTCGACGCTCACCGGACGGACCTATCTGTGGGAGCAGGGCTGGAATGCCGTGCAGAAATCGCCGATTCTCGGCGTCGGCTATGCCGCCTATTGGGTGCAGGGCTTCGCCGAAGCCGAGCGGCTGTGGAACGAGTTCTACATCACCACCCGCACCGGCTTCCACTTCCACAACACCTATATCGAGGCTCTTGTCGAACTCGGCTTCGTCGGAGCGACGCTGGTATCGCTGATCGTGCTGCGCACGCTCTACGGCCACGTGTCGGCGGTGGTCTTCAAGACATGGCGGGCCGAGCCGGTGATCCTCGCCGGCGTGATGGTGCTGCTGCTGATTCGTTCCTTCGTCGAGGTCGAGATACTCAACCCCTATTTTACGGGTTCCTTCTTGATGTACTACAGTTTCTTCAAGCTGGCGCGGCTGCCCGTTACTACCCGCACGCGGCGGTCGCAGGCGCCGGCGGATGCGGCCACGGGTGAAGCTGATTGGCCCCGGCATGCCGGCCGTCCGGCGGCCGCTGGGTCGTCATAAGCAATCAACTCGCGGGTTGAAGTCAGGGCAGCGGGAAGCCTTCGCCTGGCAAGCATGGTGCTCAGCAAAAATCCGCCCCTCACGGGACGGATTGAGATGCTGGATGGTATCGGGCTGTGGGCTACTGGCTGGCCAGCGGCGCCAGCTTGACCTTGATCACATCGCCAGGCAGCACGAGTGTGTCTTCCTTGGCGGCGATTTCGCTGGTCTTGCCGTCGACATTGCGCACCAGTGAATAAAGCAGGGCGGGCTGCTGATCATTTGTCATGGCGGCCACAGTCGCGGGATCGGTAGCCTGGGCTATCAGGCCTTTCTGCATATTCGCCTTCAGCGCGGCTTCGTTCAGGTCGGCTTCGGTCTGCTGCCGGGCGGTAGCGAGGTTTGAACTCAAGGTGTTCTGGGCATCGATGGAGTCCTGCTTCGCCTTGCTGATCGACTGCTTGGCGGTGAGGATGGCGGTTTCGTAGTCCAGGATCTTGCCCTGCAGGTCGGCAACCGACTGGCGCGAATCCAGCAGTCGGGCGTTGGCGATCAGGCCTTTCTGCGCTAGCGGGCCGATGCTGGCGAGCTGCTGCTGCGCCAAGTCGACCTGCTGCTGCTGGTTGACGATCTTCTTCTGCAGCGATTCGATCTCGGATTCCAAAACCCCTTTGAGATCGTCGAGCGCTTCAAGCTTCAGCTTCAGCGCCTTTTGGTCCGCTGTCAGGATAGTCATTTCGTCCGCGACGATGGCTGGCAGTCTCGGATCGCCCTCGACCTCCTTAGGCACGTCGAAACTGGCCTTGCCGGCCATATCCGCGTCGATGCGGGCGCGCCTGACGATCAGCCGAATGCGCTGGTCGTCGGAGACATCGAAATTGCCCTTGGCGGTAACCAAGTCCTTGCCGAGTTGAGGTCCGTAGTCGGCGTTTCGCCGGATGCCTCCGGCGACGCTGATGGCCTTCAACACTGTCAGGTCAGGCACATATGGAAACTGGCCGGGGTTCTGGACTTCGCCCGAAATGTAGAATGGCCGGAACTGCGCCATCTCGACCGAGGCTTCCGGTCTGTCTGACAAAGCGAGTTTTTTCTGCAAAGCCTCGCCGATCGCCGTTGCGATTTCGGACGTGGTCTTGCCGGAGGCCGGCAGTTCGCCGGCGAACGGCACCGACAGCGTGCCGGATGGACCGACCGTGTACTCGCCATTCACCGCCGACCAGTCACGGAATGTGCCTTCCACGGTCTGCCATTCGGCGACGCGGATGGTGAGCTTGTCCTGCGAGCCGAGGCGATAGTCGCCGGCGGCGGCCATGTCCGGGACGACGAGGGCCATGGCAAGGCATGTGGCCAGCAAACGCGCCCGCCGCAGGCGGCCGGAAACCGGGCCGCCGCGAAAGGCTTCGAACAAATCTGTTTTCAACTCAACGTTCCGATCCGCTATAGCCCCATCGCCCGATGAGCTTGCGTCGAATGGCCGACGCCAATGTCTGGCATTGGCCACCGGCCGGTCAGTAAGAACCGCGCGACATCCAGACGGCCGGGACGGTCTTGATGATGATGCGAACGTCCTCGAACAGCGACCAGTTCTCAACATAGTGACGGTCGAAGGCGACGCGGCTGTCATAGGACACATCGTTGCGGCCGCTGACCTGCCACAGGCCGGTCAGGCCCGGACGCGATTTCAGATAGTAGACGGCGGATGTGCCATAGATCTCTAGTTCGTCGCGCACAACCGGACGCGGACCGACAAGGCTCATATCGCCCTGCAGGATGTTGATGATCTGCGGCAACTCATCGAGGCTGAGTTTCCTCAGCACTGCTCCAACG
>NZ_RZPL01000556.1:0-3992 GCF_004022805.1 Mesorhizobium sp. M7A.F.Ca.CA.002.04.1.1
GGTCAGGTTGTTCGTGGCGGTCGCCGCCACCGGCGGCCTGCTCGCCTTCCTGTGGGACAAGATCTTTCCTTTCGTCGACCCGCGCCCGCAGATCCTGGTGCCGATGATCATCTCGGAACTTCTGGTCGGCGGCCTGATCGGCGCCATGACCAGGCTCTACATGGAAGCCCTGCGCTTCATGGGCTCGGCCATCGCCATGCTGGTCGGTTATGGCGGCACCGGCGGACCGGCGATCGAGGAGCCCGAACCCCAGGCAGCCCTTGCCGCCATCATCTCGTTCTCGGCGCTGTTGATGCTGTTCGTGTTCGATTTCGACCACGAGATAATACGCGCGCTGGTTTCCTCCTACACGGTCGCGCCGGTCAACATCTTCTTCAACCCGCAGGCAGCCCTCGTCGATGTCACCGACACGGTGTCGGACACCTTCTTCCTGGTCATCCGCCTCGGCAGCCCGTTCGTCGCCTATGCCATTCTCGTCAATCTGACGATCGGCTTCGTCAACAAGCTGACCCCGCAGATCCCGATCTATTTCATCTCCCAGCCCTTCATCATCGCCGGCGGCATGATCATCTTCTATTTCGCCGTCGGCACCATGCTGTCGCTGTTCGTCGACGGCTTCGTCGACCTGACGCTGGCGAGATGACCATGAGCACGCGCAAGGACCGCCTGAAGAAACTGGTCAAGGTGCAGGAACAGCTGAAGGCGCTGCACGAAACCCGCCACGCCACCTTCCTTGCCGCGGCCAGTGCCGCCGAGGCTGAAGCCAGGGAACTGGTCGGCCATTTCGACCAGGCCGATTCGCTTTCCGCCCTGTTCCCCGATCTCTACCACCGCCGCATCGCCCAAGCGGTCGTGCGCCAGGAGGCGAACCTGGCAAGCGCGAAGCAAGAAGCCGGCCTCATCGCCGCCGCGACCGCCCGCACCAACATGGTTGAGCGTGCCTACAAGGACGTGCGCAACCGCGACGAGCGCGAACGCTCCGACCGCGAGCGGCTCGACATCATCGCGCAGAAGCAGGGCGAGGAGTAAGCTGAGGGTGTTCCGCTATGGGCCAACGGTGAGCGTCATTGACCAGGTTGCGAATGGCGGCAATCTCGGTCTTAGGGGCGGGCATGGTGGCTTCCTGAGAGCGGACATTGCAGGCTGCACATCGAGGTCCTGCCGCGCCATGACCAGTCGATGCTTCGGTCTGGAAGCAGCCGTTGAGCAGACGTTCATTGCACGGCGGCGGCCGCGGTGAAGATGTAGCCAACGCCATAGACGACCTTGATCGGCGCGGGCAAGCTGATGTGCTCCTCCAGTTTGCGGCGTAGCCGGCTGACGACTGCGTCGAGATGCCTGTTGTCGAAGTTCGACCTGGGACGGGCGACAAGCTCCACCAGATCCTCGCGCTGGCAGATTTCGCCGCTACGGTTGCAGAGCACGTTCATGAAGGCGAACTCGGCCGCCGTCAGTTTAAGCGAACGGTGATTGGGCGCGATCAGCATCCAGTTCGTGCCGTCCAGCACCCACCGATCGCTGCTGCCGTTGGCAGAGTCGGGCGGGGCTCCCGTCCGTCGCAGCAGGCTGCGAATTGCGGCGTCGATCTCGCGCAGCGTGCTGTGCTTGACCAGGTAGATGTCGGCGCCGCTCTCAAAGCCACGGATACGGTCGTCGCTGTCACCGAGCGCCGTCAGCATGATGATGCCGCAGGCATGTGATTTGCGGATTTCGGTTGCCAGATCGAACCCGTTCCCATCGGGCAGCCCGACATCGAGGATGATGACAGCGGGCGAGCTGCCGTTGGCCAGCGTCTGGCGCAATTCCCCTGCCGTGGCGACGCCTTCGGCCGTGAAGCCCGTCAGTTCCAGGAAATCCGCCAGATCCTTGCGCAGCCGGGGCTCGTCCTCGACGATCAGAATATGCGTCATGCGGTCAGTTCCTCGGGCGAAAGTCGATCCGTTGCCTCGCCTGCCAGAGGCAGGCTGACGATGGACGTAATGCCCTGGTCGTCGTTGGCGAGCAACTGCAGCTTGCCGCCGTGATAGGCCAGCAATTTGCGCGAAGAATAGAGGCCGAGACCGGTTCCGGTTACCGCCATCGTATTGGAGGCCCGGAAAAAGCGCCTGCCGATCTTGTGAAGCTCAGCCTGTGGAATGCCGATGCCACGGTCACGCACCCGAATGACCGCACTTCGACCTTCGCTGCGCACATCGATATCCACTGGCTGGTCCTCCGACGAATATTTGAGCGCATTGTCGATGAGGTTGATCAGGACCGTCGCCAGCATCTCGGGATCGGCGACAAGCGAAACGGCGTCGTCATCCGCCGTAAAGATCAGGCGCTCGCCGCGCCCGGTCATCCCGAAATGCAGCCGCACATCGGCAATAAGCAAACCGACGCGTATCATCTCCGGCTGAAACCCGCTGTCGCGATCATTGGCCATGAAGCGGTCGATCAGGGAAAACAGGCGATCGAGCGCCTCGCCAATGCCGGCAATCCGTTCTCGTGTCGCTTCGGGCGACTTGTGGCCGACAAGGCCGATCATGTCGGCCGCGTTGCGGATGATGGCGAGCGGGGTGCGAAACTCGTGGCTGACGACGCGCATGAAGTCCGCCTGCTCGTCGCGAAGCACACGTTCGGCCGCCAGGCTCGCGTTCAACCGGCTTTCCAGCCGTCGTCGTTCCCGTACCTCCCGCGACAGGGCGATATTTTTCTCCAGCAGCGCAGAGGACAGCCGCGAACTGACCATGAACAGCAGGCAGCCGAAAAAGGCGATCAGGAACAGCGCGCCCTGCAGCAGATACCAGGCGTTGCGGTCGGCCAGAACTGAGGCGCCTTGAAAATCGACCGGCAGCCGGTATTCGATGATGCTCTGGAGAACGCTAGCCGCGATATACTCGGCAAGCACACCGATCGTGATCCAGCGCAGGAGGGTTGGTTGCGTCCGGTCCCGCATCAGCCCAAGACACATCACCGACATCATCACGACCGTAAAGAAGGTCGATGCGTGAATGCGTATAGCAATGTCGCCTGGATCAATCGCGAGGGCGGCACTCCATGCGACAATTTGGAAAATCAGCAGTGAAATGCTGATCCAGGTATAGCGTGGCTGTCCCAGAAAGCGCGCCAGACCCTCGGCCAGCAACACCAGGCCTAGCTTGATGATCGTGTTGTGGAGCACGATGGCCCAGGCCGCCGGCTGCTCCCCACGCAGGAGAATCAGCAGCACCCCCGCCGCGATAGCGACGAAGCCGGCCGCAAGAAACTTCAACTCATAGAGGCGGCGCCACGCCAGCCACACAAACAACCAGGTGACGGCCTGCAGGCTTGCGGTTGCAAACGTAACAACCAGAACGGTCTTCAGATCAAGCATGGTCGAGTATTCGCACGGGGTTCCCCTGCCGCACCCCCCGATGCGCCAAATGTTGAATCTCGCAGGAGTTGTGCGGGGAGGCAAGCGCGATCCGCCCGTGCAAGAATTGGTCAGAATTCAATAGAATTGATCGGTGGAATTGTCGGGAGAGGACGTTTTATCATCGGCCGCGATCGTCTTGGTGGTTTCGCCGGGCGGATTGTGAGGAAGCAGTCGGGGCGATGTGCGTGGCGGACGCACGCGACCCGACGCAGCGGCAAGCGATGATTTTCGCGGGACGCCCGGCGATCGGGCCGGCCGCGGAATCGTTGCTTGCGGCACACGGGGGGAATTCCATGACAATTCGCGATCGTCGCTCGCTCATATCCCGCTTGTACTTTTGTGCTCCACGGCGCTCGCGGGGTCGTTGCTGCTGCCAGTCATCCTGACGGCGCCGGCGCATGCACAGGCTCTTTATGGTGCGACCGGAGGCAGGGGCGGTGATGGTGACGTAGACAGCAACGGCGGCGATGGTGGCGATGCAGGTGACGCCGGCGTCGCGGGCAACGGTCCGGATGCAGGGACCGGTGGGGCGGCCGGCACGCAGGCCATTCCAGACGGTGGAAATGGTGACAATGGCGGCTCCGGTGGCGGTGGT
>NZ_RZPL01000557.1:0-3986 GCF_004022805.1 Mesorhizobium sp. M7A.F.Ca.CA.002.04.1.1
CATCCTGTTCGGCCTGATTGCCAAGACTGTCGGCGTGCCGGCGAACGGCACGTAGGACAGGTTTGTCGCCGGCACGCCGACAGTCTTGGCAATCAGGCCGAACAGGATGTGATCGGAACCGCCTGCGGAGCCGCCGGCGACAGGAACCTTTGTCGGATCGGCCTTGAGCGCGGCGACGAAATCAGCGGCCGTCTTGAACGGCGACTCCGCCGGCACGACCAAGGCCTCGAACTCGCCGGTAAGGCGGGCGATCGGGGTGACCTGCGTCAGATTGTTGGCGGCCTTGTTGGCAATGATGGCGCCAACCATGACCATGCCGGCAACCATCAGGGAATTGCCTTTGCCGTTCCACTGGCTGATGAATTGCGGCAGCCCGACAGTCCCGCCGGCGCCGCCGACATTGGTGATCTGCGAACCCGAGATGAGCTTTTCACTGCGCAGCACCTGGTCGATCGTGCGCGCCGTCTGGTCCCAGCCACCACCCGGTGCGGCAGGCACGAAGAGCTGTATCTGGGGCGCGCCTTCGGCCAAAGCGGGAGAAAGATGCGACGTCATCAGCCCGGCACCCACGGCTGCGGTGCTCATCAAAAATCTGCGTCTGTCCAGCATGGGATTCCTCCAAATCACGACACCTCCTCCGGTGCCCGCCAAAACGCGCCTGCATCCAGACCCGTCATCGATTTCAAGCAGATGTTACGGAGTTCTGTCAACGGAAACGATATTCTACTGGACAGAACGATTTGGCGGCGCGACACAGTCGCGTCGCTCGGCTTTCTTCAAACTGGAACCGCCATGGATTCGCCAAGCAAATCGGCAGATGCGGAAATCGACCGCGCCGAAGGTGTTGCAGCACTCGATCGGGCGATTGCCATCCTCGATGCCTTCAGCACGGAGGACCGGTCGCTCAGCCTAGCCGAAATCGCGGCGCGCACCGGCCTCTACAAGAGCACCATCCTGCGGCTTGCGAATTCCCTTTTGCGCGGACGATTGCTCGAGCGCCTCGACAATGGGCGCTACCGCGTCGGACCCGCGACGTTTCGGCTCGGTGCGCTCTACCAGCGTTCGGTCGTGGCGGTCGACATCCTGCTGCCGATCATGCGCGATCTTTCCGAGCGAAGCTGGGAAAGCGTTGCCTTCTACGTTCGCTCGGGCGATGTCCGCACCTGTCTTTACCGCGTCGAATCCAAGCACCCGATCCGCTACACGATACGCGAAGGCGACGTATTGCCTTTGCTGCTCGGCTCGGGCGGCCGCGTGCTCGCAGCGTTTTCGGGCCAGCAGGGCGAACCCTACGAGACCATCCGCAAGACCTGCAACTGTCTCGCCGTCGGCGACCGCGACCCCGAGACCGGGGGCGTGTCGGCGCCGGTATTCGGGCCAGGGGGCGTCCTGCTCGGCGCCTTGACCCTGGCTGGACCAAGCACGCGCGTCGACGCGGCCTTTCTGCAGCGCATGAAGCGTCCGCTGCTCGAGGCAGCGGCCCGCGCCACCCGCGCCTTCGGCGAGGACGCCTCAATGCTCGAGCAGGCAAGCCTGGCAGCGGACGCCCTGCCGTAGAATGCGGCCTGATTGGAAGGCTCGCCCAGTTCAACTTGACCAGAACCACACGGCGGTTCTTGGCGCGGCCCGCTTCGTCATCGTTGCTGGCGACAGGTGCCATCATGCCGGCGCCCGCAGCGGTCAGCCGCGCCGCTCAGGTCACCGCGCCAGCAGGATAGTCGGAGCGTCGTGATAGGTGGTCTTTACCACTTCCCGGTAACCGCACTTGGCAGCCACCCTCAGCGAAGCGCCATTTTCCGGATCGATGATACAGACGGTCTTCTCGCGCCCGAAAATCACTTCGCCCCATGCCAGGACGCGGCCAACCACCTCGGTGGCGAAGCCCGCCCCGTGCACGGCCGGAACCAGCGCCCACCCGGCCTCGGGAATGCCTTCGATCGATGGTTCCATGTCGCGCTTCAGATCGTGAAACCCGGCCTCGCCGATGAAGCGCCCGGTCGCCTTCTCCTCGATCGCCCAGAAGCCATAGCCAAGCAACGACCACAGGCCGGCGTGACGCAGGAAGCGCATCCAGCTTTCTTCGCGCGTGCGCGGCTTGCCGCCGATGAAGCGGGTGACGACGGGATCGGTCCACATCGCGGCATAGGTGTCGAAATCATCCAGGCGGTGTGCCCGCAGGATGGTTCGCTTCGTTTCGATGACAGGAGCACTGGTCGCTTGCGGATTGTTCATGGGATCTGCCTCGCACGGATCGCCAGCGCTTAGCAAATCGCCGGTGCTGCGCAAGGGGCCAGGGCAACACGGCCCATCATCCAGGCGCCGCTATGGGAATTTTGCGCGACGATGTTATTTTTCACCGCAGGCTGATTCAACACCCGCCAGCGCGACCTTTTTTCAGGCGCGCATTGGTGGCGTCAAACCCAGGGAAAAGAGCATGGATACCACCGATCTTGTGCTTGCGATCTTCCATCATCTGCTGGTGTTTTCGCTGGCGGGGATCATCGGCGCCGAATTCGTCCTGATCCGCGGCGATCTGGGTGCTGCGACGCTCAAGAGGCTCGCCGGCATCGACCGCCATTACGGCGTCATCGCCGCGCTGATCATCGTCGTCGGCATCGGCCGCGTCTTCTATGGCCTCAAGGGCTGGGAATTCTACGTCTACAACTGGGTGTTCTGGGCCAAGATAGCGGCGTTCGGCGCTGTCGGCCTGCTGTCGATCATCCCGACCGTCCGCTTCATATCCTGGAACAGGCAGGCGAGCGGCAATGCCTCGTTCCAGGTGCCGGCGACCGAACTTGCGTCCGTGAAGACCTATATCCGCGCCGAAGCTTTCATCTTCCTGCTCATCCCGGTCTTCGCCGCGGCGATGGCGCGCGGCTACGGCTACTAGGGTGGCGATCACCCTCCGACATTATCCACCCATCGAGTGCGGATGTTTGCGGATATCGGCAGTTTGCCGCCCAGTTGCTATTTGCTAGCTTGCCCTAGTTGTTGCTTCATGCGCAGCCGGTGTTGAGAGGAGATCCGCGCGGCGTTGGAGATTCATATCCCGGGAGGAGATCACGATGAGAAGATTTGTCGCCGCTCTGGCTGCTGCCGCGGCCGTCACGCTTTATGGGTTCGCGGCCAGCGCGCAGACCTATCCTGAACGAACCATCACCGTTGTGGTACCGTTTGCCGCCGGCGGTCCGACCGACACGGTCACGCGCCTCGTCGCCGAAGCGATGTCGAAGGATCTCGGCCAGCAGGTCATCGTCGAGAATGTCGGCGGCGCCGGCGGAACGCTGGGTGCCGGCCGCGTCGCCAACGCCGAGCCTGACGGCTATACGCTGCTGCTCCATCATATCGGCATGGCGACAAGTGCGACGCTGTACAGAAAGCTCGCCTACGACACGCTGAACGCCTTCGAATATGTCGGCCTCGTCACCGAGGTGCCGATGACCATCGTCGGCCGCAAGGACCTGGAGCCGACCGATCTCAAGGGGTTGGTGGAGTACGCCAAGGCCAACAAGGATTCCATAACCGTCGCCAATGCCGGCATCGGTGCGGCCTCGCATCTGTGCGGCATGCTGTTCATGAGCGCCATCAAGACGCCGCTGGTCACCGTGCCCTACAAGGGCACCGGCCCGGCCATGACCGATCTCCTCGGCGGTCAGGTCGACATCATGTGCGACCAGACGACCAACACCACCAAGCAGATCCAGGGCGGCACCATCAAGGCCTATGCCGTCACCTCGCCGGAGCGCCTCGATGTGCTGAAAGACGTCCCGACGACGGTGGAAGGCGGCCTTCCCGAAGTGCAGGTCGGCATCTGGCACGGTCTCTATGCACCCAAGGGCACACCGGCCGGGATCACCGAACGCCTGTCGAAATCGCTTCAGGTCGCGCTGAAGGACCAGAACGTCGCGGCCCGCTTCGCCGAACTCGGCACCAAGCCATCGCCCGAGGCCGATGCGACGCCCGCCGCACTGAAGGCCAAGCTGGAA
>NZ_RZPL01000558.1:0-3980 GCF_004022805.1 Mesorhizobium sp. M7A.F.Ca.CA.002.04.1.1
GGAGATGGTCGGGAATGGCGATGTCGTCATCGCCACTGAAGAACACGAAGGGGACACCCCGGCGCATCAACTCATCGGCGATTGGAAACACGCGTCGGCCATTGAGATTGACGTCGAGGATTGCAGCTTCGGCCGTCCCGGTGTGTTTGGAAGCCTGTTCGACGGTTGCAGCGGGACCAAGGATTATGGCGCCCATATTGCTGAAAAACCGCGCAAGATCTCCCGCCATCGTCCATTCGTCTTCAACTATCAGAATATGCAGCCCCCGCAGGTCGCGCACGTCGTCATCCTTTCTTGCAACGGAGGTTAGAATGCAGAGGATTTGCTTTCCGAATTCTGTCATCCAAGGCCGCCTGCAACCGCTTCGCAAGCATCAGCATGCGATCCGGGACGGGCCCCGCATCGGAATCTGCTAGCGATCCAGGCGCCCCTGACACCACTGGCGCTCGGAGTTTTATGTCAGCAGAGCGTTTCGTCATTGAACCACCATTGATATCGGGTTCAACGTCATCCCTGACGTCTTGTTCCATACCTCTTGCGCGCTATATGGTTGTGTCCTGTTCGATCCGGCCTTGAGGAGACTTCATGTCGGGTCGGCGAAAGGGGGACATGCCGTGACTGCCCGATCGACTAGATTTCCCATCGTTGGCATCGGCGCGTCCGCGGGTGGCATTCCCGCGATGGAAGGCTTGTTCAAAGGCGTTACCAGCCAGCCCGGCATGGCGTTCATCATCATCACGCATCTCAGCCCGAAGCGAGAAAGTCTGTTGCATGAAGTTGTCAGCCGCTACACCGAGATGCCTGTCGTTGTGGCCGAGGATGGCATAGCTGTTGTACCTGACCACGTCTACGTGATGCCACAAAACGTCACTCTGGCGATCGCCAACGGTGTGCTGCGCCTGCGGCGGCCCAACGGGCTTACCCAAGAGCGCAAACCCGTCGACATCTTCTTTAGTGCGCTCGCTGAAGACCAGGGCGAATATGCCGTGGGCGTCATTCTGTCGGGCGGTGATTCCGATGGAACGCTGGGCGCCAAGGCGATCAAGGAGCGGGGTGGCCTCACTGTCGCGCAAGCGCACGACGGCTACGGGCCGCGCAATCCCGATATGCCACAGAGCGCTATTGCCAGCGGGCTCGTCGACGTCGCTGTGCCCGCCGAGGAGATCGGGGCGAAGCTGGAGGCTTTCGCCCGCGGCTTCGACACGCTGGAAGGGCTGGCGGAAGAAGATGGCGACCATACGGCCGACATCGATAAGGTGCGAGAACAGATATACGCCATTCTGCGCAGCCACTCCGGCCACGACTTCTCGGGCTACAAGACCAAGACATTTCTGCGCCGCGTGAAGCGACGCATGCAGATCGCCCAGGTCCATTCCATCAGCGCCTATATAGACTGGCTGAAGAAAGATGCTCGCGAGGTGATGAACCTTTTTCGCGATCTGCTGATCAATGTCACCAACTTCTTTCGCGACCCCGATGCCTTCGAGTTGCTCGAGCGAAAGATCATACCGCAGTTGTTCGAAGGCAAGACCGCCAGCGACACCGTCAGGGTCTGGGTTCCCGGATGCGCCACGGGCGAGGAGGTGTTCTCTATCGGCATCCTGCTGCGCGAACACATGGAGAAGCTTACGGTCGTTCCGCGCGTCCAGATATTTGCCACCGACATCGACGAGCCTGCGCTGGCGGTGGCCCGGGCGGCACGCTATCCCGAAGCCTTGCTGCAAGGGCTTTCACCCGAACGCCGACAGCGGTTCTTCAACGGCGACGGAGAGAGCTATGTCATTAGCAACGAGATACGGGAACTGTGCATCTTCTCGCCGCACAGCGTCATTCGCGATCCGCCTTTCTCGCGCATGGATCTGGTCTCCTGCCGCAATCTGCTGATCTATTTCGGCCCGAGCATCCAGAGCCGTGTCATCCCTGTCTTTCACTATGCATTGAAGCCCGGCGGTTACCTGTTCCTCGGCACCTCCGAAAGCGTTGGGCAGCACGACAATCTGTTTGCCACTGTCGACAAGAAACATCGTCTCTTCCAGGCGCGCGAGCATGCCTCGCCGCATATCAGGCTGCCCGCCTTGATCGGTGAGAGCCGTTCCGGCGTCTTTCCCTCTGAAAGCGCCGGCTTAAGGAAGGGAGCCGCCGGTTATCCGCTGCGCCAGGCTGTCGAGGCGCAGGTGCTGGAGCGCTTCGCTCCGCCGCATGTCCTGGTCAACGCCGAGGGCGATGTCGTCTATTATTCGGCCAGGACCGGCAGATATCTCGAAGCGCCGCAAGGGATTCCCAGCCGGCAGTTGCTGACGATGGCTAGGCGTGGGCTGCGACTGGACCTCCGCGCCGCGTTGCGGGAAGCGACGACGACGCGCCGCACAGTGGTGCGGGAAAACCTCATCGTAGAGGAAGACGACGAACGGGTCCAGCCGATCAAGCTCACGATCGAACCGCTCACCGAACGTGGCAATGGCGAGCCGCTTTATCTCGTCCTGTTCGAACCGTCGGGGCCGACCCAGGCCCGCTCAGAGGAAGACGGCGGCGGCCGTGACAGTGACAGCACCGCCGATCTCGAGCGGGAGCTGCGCGACACCAGGGAGCGCCTGCAATCGACGATCGAGGAATACGAGACCGCGCTGGAGGAGGTCAAATCGTCGAACGAGGAACTCGTCTCCGTCAATGAGGAGGCGCAGTCCACCAATGAGGAACTCGAAGCCTCGAAGGAGGAGATGCAGTCGCTCAACGAGGAGCTCAACACGATCAACGCCGAGTTGACGGCCAAGATAGAGGAGCTCGACCACGTCAACGGCGATCTGCGCAACCTGTTCGAAAGCACCGACATCGCGACCATTTTCCTCGACCGCAGCCTTGTGGTCCGTACCTTCACGCCGGCGGCGTCATCCTTCTTCAGCCTGCGTCCCTCCGATGTCGGCCGGCCGCTGACGGATCTGTCTAGCCAGCTCGACTACCCCGAGCTGAAGCAGCACATCGACAAGGTTTTCGAGACAGGCGAGATCCTGAATCACCATCTGGCACGCGATGCCAGGGGCCTGTTCCACATGGTCCGCATCAATCCCTATCGCGACAAGGGCAACAGGATCCAGGGCGTGGTGGTGACACTTGTCGATGTCACCACTCTGGCACAGGCGGAAGAGCATCAGCAGGTGCTCATCTCTGAACTCAACCACCGGGTCAAGAATATGCTTGCGGTGATCGCCAGCATTGCAAGCCGCACGCGGGAAAGTTCTGATACGAAGGAGGAGTTCGCGGATGCGCTGATCGGTCGCCTGCATGCCATGTCGCGGGCCTACGGCCTGCTGACCCGGGAGAGATGGAAGGAAGCCTCGGTCAGGGAACTGCTCCAGCAGGAGCTCGAACCATTCGGCATCGAGCGGATCGAACTCGATGGCGAGGATGTCAAACTAGGTCCGCAACAGGGGCTTTCCCTCAGCATGGCCATTCATGAACTGGCCACCAACGCGGCCAAGTACGGCGCTTTGTCAAAAACCGACGGCAAGGTCAGTGTGCAATGGTCGATCGAGGAGGACAGTTTCACATTTGGCTGGCGCGAAAAGGACGGCCCTGTTGTCAAGGCGCCCTTGGACAATGGTTTTGGCCTGACACTGCTGCAGGGAGAAATTGGTTACAGGCTCGGCGGCCATGTCGAGACCGCGTTCCACAAGGACGGCCTCAGCGTCCAGATCGCGTTTCCAGCAAACCACAAGGAGGCGCCGTGAGCGACGACAGGCCGCGCGTTCTGGTGGTCGAGGACGAATGGCTGATCGCCGAAGACGTCGCGTCTCGCCTGCGTGCGGCGGGTTATCCCGTGATCGGCCCGGTCTCGTCGGTCGCCGCGGCTCGTCAACTTATCGATGCAGGCAAAGTCGACGTGGCGCTGCTCGACATTCAATTGAACGGTGAAACGAGTCTGCCCGTAGCCGAAACATTGCTGGCTCGCGGCGTCCCCTTCGCCTTCATGACCGGATTTGGGC
>NZ_RZPL01000559.1:0-3975 GCF_004022805.1 Mesorhizobium sp. M7A.F.Ca.CA.002.04.1.1
CACGAGCGCCGAAGCCGACAGCGATGATCTCGCCTTCCTGCGGCTTTTCCTTTGCCGTGTCGGGGATGATGATCCCGCCAGCGGTCTTGGATTCGGATTCGACCCGGCGAACGACCACGCGGTCATGCAGCGGGCGGAACTTCGACTTTGCCATTTTCGGATTTTTCCCTGGTGCGCTGTTGAGGGGTTTTTGTTAGCACTCGCGATGGACGAGTGCTAACGCGATAGTGAGGTAGGCTGTAAGCGGGCACTCGTCAAGACGGACGAGGGCAGGCGAGGAGCTCTGGCCCCCTCCCCGGTGGAACCCAACGCATACGCGGCATCCGCGTTGATGGCTGCGAGCCCCACATTTCCATTGAATTCGGCGTCATGACGCCAACTTGCTCGCGCCGCTTCCAAGTCGTCAGTCGTGCTGCCGTCAGCACGAACATAGGGCTGCGCTTCACTTCCCGTCGAAGCCGCGGCAAGCAGCGTCGCCGTCAGCACGCTCCTTTGCAGATGCTTGCCAAAGGTGGACAGTGAGCGCACCTGCGCCGGGCTGTTGGTGCGAACGTAAGACGTCATTGACAACTCCTTTTTGCAAGTCGAGCCCCTTCTCCACCTTCGGCCGCCGTCGACGCGAAGAAGTCCGCATCGCGTTGAAGACGAGCTGCGAAAAAGAGAAAGATGTGTTTGATGGCTGCGGCCCCAACGGTGCCTTCAGATTTGAGATCACTTCCGCCGCGAGCGGCTGAAGCTCCTCGCAACGTCAAATCGAATCTGCTGCCAAGCCTCCAGGAAAGGAGAGCATTGCTCATCTCGCGCTTGTGCATGCAGTCAACCTTCGATCCGTGTTGCCACATCAAGAGCAAATGCCGTGCCAAAGCTCACTGGGAAGTGAACGCATGGCTCTCCCTGAAAACCTCACAAATCCAGCATGGTCAATTGTGCGGAACCCGACATGCGTCTTCTGCCACTGTCAGCTTTCGGACAGGCATGACGCGTTTCGCGCCGACCACCGGTCGATCGGTTTTGGGGCCGGTCTGTTCGCCTCATAAGAGCGCGTTACATTGCGTAGCGGTTTCCCGAGCGCCGCCACATGACACTGGACCTGCAGGTAGCACCGGCTTCTCATCCAGCCTTACTTTGGCCCCCTCGCGTATCAAATTCCCGCTGGCGAGCCCTGCTTTCATAGATCGCACCATGCCGGATGTCTGCTCTGGCGCCCGACCCGCTGGCACGATCTCGATCCGGCATAAGGGCGCAGCATCTTTGCAGGCCGTTTCATCCCGGCGTCCTGCTTGGCTGACAGACCGCACTTGGCGAGCGGTCTCCATGCTCTCTCCAAGGACCATCCCTGCGGCTGGCTTGTCGACCTATGGGCGGGTCCGGCCGCCCGAAACCCTCGCGCCATCAGCTTTTTTCCCCGCCGCCTGCGGCGGCTTCCTCGCGCCGCTTCGCTCACAAAAAAGCTGCCCGCTCGGGTCCTTCACTGTCGCTGCGGCCCTGTCGGATTCAGGCGGTCCTGACGCGCCCATTACGGTGCGCCATCGCAGGGGATGGTCCCCGGCGAAACCACAAAAGGAGACTTCGAAATGACCGCGATCGGTTACGTCAACAAGCAGGAAAACGGCGCCTACAAGGGCCAGTTCAAGACGCTCAGCGTCCGCGCCGACATCGATATCGTCCCCAACCAGGCCAAGAGCGCCGATAACCATCCCGACTTCCGGGTGCTTACGCAAGGGGTCGAAGTCGGCGCTGGCTGGATCCGCACCGGCGAGACTTCCGGCAAGGATTATGTGAGCCTGTCGATTGCAGCGCCGGAGTTCGGACCGCGCAAGCTCTACGCCAATCTCGGCCGAGCCGCCGGCCAGGACGATCACGACACCTACGCCATCATCTGGAACCCGGCCGACTGACCGGCCGAGATAAGAGCCTCGCGCCGCAGCCCCGGCGCGGGGCTCATTCCCAGGAGTTCCACCCAAACCCCGTCCGCCCTAAAGGGCGGCGAAAACTCTCCCCCGACTCTTCGCCCGTCCCCGAGACGATCTCCCTCGCCCATCCTCGCCCTCGCTTGTCCGAAGCGAAACGAGGATCATCATGGACGACGAAAACGAACGCGCGGCCCGCGCGAAAAAGGGCAGCCCGTTTCTCAGCACAGCCCAAGCCGCCTTCTATATCGGGCTCTCCCAGCGCACGCTCGAAAAGATGCGGCTCAAGGGCGGCGGCCCGAAATTCCGCAAGCACGGCCGCTATGTCCGCTATCACATCGACGAACTCGACCATTGGTCGAAAGGACACCCGCAGCACTCCATCGCCGGCGATGGCAAGGCCGGTTCCGGCCAGGGCGGCACGGGAGGCCGTTCATGAGGCGGCGCCCTTCCATCCATCTGATCGGCAGCCGCCTGAGGCGTGTTCGAGCCCGTAAGACGGTCGCCTTGGCCGCGGCCGGTCTCGGTCTTTTGGGCTTCACGGCGCTGGGAAAGCCCGCCCCTTGGCTGGTCTGGAACGCCTCGGCCAGCGCGCCGATCGGCCTTTACCGCATCGCTGCGGGAGCGCTGGCGCGTGGCGATCTCGTGCTCGTGCGCCCGCCTGAATACGCGGCGTATCTCGCCGCCGAGCGCAGCTATCTGCCTCGCAATGTGCCGCTGGCAAAACGTCTTGCAGCGCTGCCGGACGATAATGTCTGCGCCTTCAATGACGCCATCATCATCGGCGGCGACATCGTCGCGCGCCGGCTCAAAATCGACGCCGAAGGCCGACCTTTGCCATGGTGGAACGGCTGCCGAGCGCTCGGGGATAACGAGGTTTTCCTGCTCGGCAGCGACAAAAACCGCTCCTTCGACAGCCGCTATTTCGGGCCTGTTCCCACTCAAAATGTCATCGGGAGGCTCGTACCACTATGGACCGAGTGACCCTCCTCTTGTTGGGCATGATCGCCATTGCGCCATGCGCCTGTTCCGCCTCGACCGGCGCTGAGCCGGTCGCCATCTCCCAAAGTCCGCAGCTGCGAAAGTGGCAGACGTTGGTATCGGAAGCAAGCCGGCGCTTCCATATTCCCCAAGCCTGGATCTATGCCGTCATGGCTGCCGAAAGCGGCGGCAAGACAATGCGCGGCGGCCGCCCCATCACCTCCCCCGCTGGCGCCATGGGCCTCATGCAGGTGATGCCCGGCACCTATGAAGAGATGCGGGTCGAACACGGCCTTGGGCCTAACCCCCACGATCCGCGCGACAATATCCTGGCCGGCACGGCCTATCTCAGTGCCATGTATGACCGCTTCGGATTTCCTGGCCTGTTTGGCGCCTACAATGCCGGTCCCGAGCGCTACGACGAGCATTTGAAGCGTGGCAAACCGCTGCCAGAAGAGACCGTCGAGTACCTCGACCAACTCAAGGCGGCCGGAGTTTCGGCGGCCGACATCGAGGCGTTCGAAAGCCAATCTGTCGCTCCAAAGGCGCAAATCGCTCCTCTCGGACGGTCGCTGTTCTTCATTCATGACGGTGTTCACTCAGGCGTGCGAAACGGCGATCTCTTCGTGCCGCTCGGCAAGGACGGCGCGCAGCCGAAGGAGCCGGTGCGTTAGCCATGGCGGACGGGGGCGCGTCTGGCGGGGCTGGGCGCGGAAGGCAAGATAAAGGTACCGCCTCCAGGAGGCGGTTAAATCTTTGTCTGCACATCGTTTTTCCGGGAGGCTGCCGCCGGTGCCAAGAGGGTTTGACGTGTAAGTGTCTGATTTTGCTTGATATGTCTGGGAGGCTCGCATTAAGGATGACGAGTTCAGGCCGAAGCTCGGCAAAATCGGGTCGCGCGGCTCGAAGGCCGGCAAACGCTATGCCGGCCAGGTTCGTGCGGCGATCAACCGGGCTGGCGGCCGGCCGCAACGCGGTGGTCGCTTCACAGGAAGCCGGACAGGGCGCGGCGGGGCGGCCGCCGCACTGCTGAAATCGCGCGACCGGTAGGCCGCCTTCCGCCCGCGCCGGGGGATCGTCCAGG
>NZ_RZPL01000055.1:0-14605 GCF_004022805.1 Mesorhizobium sp. M7A.F.Ca.CA.002.04.1.1
CACCTATGCCTATGGCATTGAGGCCATTGACACCCATCGCATAGCCGATGGCGATCGTGCCGTCGCCCGTTGCACTGTTGGAGATGCCCAACGCCACGCTGTTATTGCCATTTGAGGTGGCACCATTACCGATGGCGACGGCGTTGCCGCCTGTCGCGGACCCGCCGCCGGCCTGATATTGCGCCTGAGCTGGCGTCGCAGCCATGCCGATCGCGAAGGCGCCCAGCATCGCGGCCGCCGCCGACATCCCGCCGACGCCCAGCGTCCCCAGCCCCAGGCGCTTGCGCCCCATGCCAAGCACGCTATGAGCCATGCGCAGCACCGCCATCAAGCGGCGGCGAACCGAGCGGGAGCGAGGATCGCCATTCGCGATCCAGTGCCCGGCGAAATGCGCCGCGCGATGCTGAACTAGAAGCGAGCCGTTCGAAATCTGATTGTCGGTCATGGTCCCTCTCCGCTGGCCGGCACGAAATGTCTGACAATTCCGCTCTATCGCAGGAAGACATGATTCCTGCCCGCGGTATTTCACGAAATTGCTGTCTTGTGAGAAAAGATCGGAGCAAACCGGCAGAGGTTAACAGCTCGTTACCTTAGAGACTGCTTTAAAACTAGGCAAACAAGCAATTCCATGAGCGCCGTCTCATCTAACCTTGGCGTTAAGCTTGCCCACCCGTAGCTGCAGCGGCGTCACCTGCCGGTATTTCTTCATGGCGGTGGTAAAATGGCTCTGGCTCGAAAATCCGCAGGAATGAGCGATGTCCGTGATGGTCATGCGGCTGTCGGCAAGCAGCCTTTCAGCGAGGTCCAGCCGCAAATCGAGAACATATTGATGCGGCGGCACCCCGAACGTCCTCGAGAAAGCCCGCATGAAGTGATAGGGTGAAAGACCGCAAACCGCGGCCGTCTCGGCAAGCGCCAGCTTGCGCGTGAAGTTCTCGTTCAGGAATTCCTGCACGCGGCGCGTGCTGCGAACCGAAAGCCCGCCTTTCGCGTTGAGCGTCGGTTGTCGCGAATTGGGTCCGGAAACCGGTCCGGGGACACCATCCTCACCCGGCATTTTTCGGCCTCCTGATTCGTCCCAGATGAGGTTCAACCCTAGGCTTCCTTCCGCGTTCCCCTGAAAAACAAATCGTGATTGATCGAAGCTGACCGGCGTAGCCAACCCCATTCATGAGAGCGTTCCGGCCGGACGGCGTACAACGCGCGGACTGCATGACATTCCAGACGATTCCTGCGGAGCTTGGGGCGGATTTGCAGCAAGATGTATTCTGGAAAACGCCGCAAGGCGCCTGTTGCGGCCTGGGTGGGTGCGCAGCAGATCGGCCGGGTCGACCGTGCCGAAAGCAGGCGGATCGAGTTCGGCGAGATCGAATTCATGCACGGCCAATTGCGCCAGCGCTTCGGGAGCGATGGAAACGACGGCGTTCTCCCGGGTCAGGGACCAGGCCGGCTTGCTGTCCACACCCGCCGGATTGACGACGCGACATCCGGTCGGCGTATCGTACCGCGTGATCCGGTCGCTGCCGAGCAAGGCTCTCGATCGGCGTGCGGGCCGCAGCGCAATTCCAGTGGAATGCTCTTTGGCCGGGAATGTCTGCGAGACGGGATCGCGGGCTGAGTCTATGACACTCCGCGCCGCGGTGGCCCTCCAGGGGCCTGCGCTTTCAGGGATTATGTCCAGGACATATCGAGCTGTCCGTTCTCGATTGACGCCCTGGGAATTGCCGCCTTCCCGAGCATCGTCCGTATTTTCCATTGCCTGGCCTCAGCCGCTTGTCTGTCGCCTGAAATCCCCCTTAGCCCGACCCGGATCCAACGTAACGCACATGCTGTGGATAGTGAATAACATCCGTACGCAAACAAAAAATTTTGTTCGGGATAAAAGCCCCTCGGGGCGAGGAACCCAGGCCTTTAGGTCGCGACTACGGGTCAACAGGTTCCTCTGGACCCTTCGGCGCATTGGCTGACGGAGCATCAAACGAAAAACCCGCCTGCTCGGCGGGTCACTGGCGCAAATCAGCACCATGCACGAATATATACCTTAGCTGAGATCACCGTGTCAAGAAAAAATTCCTACCGCGAAAAGCTGCCGACGCAAAGCCGCGACACCGCCAGCAATGCAGAGCTACCAGATTGGCTACCGGTCATTGCAGATCGTCGCGACGATTCTCATACAAATCCCATGCAAGTTCGACAAACCCCAGAAGAACGTCCTCCTCGCTCCATCCGGCAGCGACGGCCGCCTGGACGATCTCGCGGACGAGAGGCAGCAATTGGCGTTGGCATTCTGCCGACGTGTCGGCAACTATGTCATCGCCGGGAGGTTCATCGAAGTTGAATTTCATCGTTAGGCGCCCCCCTCGCCATCAATCAAAGTGTTCATATCATTAAGTTCATTCATCCTGATATACAATAGAGGTCGCACCAAAGCATAAGAGGCTTCGGAGGCTCTGAGCAGAACAGGATGATGCCAGGCTCTATGCTTCCGCTAGGTCAGGTTTGTCCTTCTGAACAGGGTCCGTTGGGAAGCTTCTACCCATCAATCTCTGCGGCTGGTCGAAACCTTCGGCCAGGGCCGCATGCCACCATCCGGCGAATGCGCGGCAGGACCGGCCGCATTGCCTTCTGCAACCGCTCGCTGGATAGTCTCGGCATGTTGGCGACCCTGGCGACTCACTGGCCGCAAATTCTGGCGATCATCTCCGTGGTGATGGCGACGGTCGGCATCGTCCATGCCGTCATGACCAAGGAAGATGTGCGCGCCGCCACCGGCTGGGTCGGCGTGATGGTGCTGTCCCCGATCCTCGGCGTGCTGATCTACGCCGTCGCCGGCATCAATCGCATCCGCCGTGCCACGATCACCGCCCAGCGCCCGTTTGCCGACGGCGTGGTGTCCGCCAAGCATGAGCGCGACGTCGCTGTCGAAGAGGCCCTGATCGTCGAGCGATACGGGCAACGGTTCACGGGCTTGCGGACACTCGGCGACAGGGTGGCGCGGCGCGCGCTCAACCCTGGAAACGCAATCGATGTGCTGGAGACCGGCGACGAGGCCTATGCCGCCATGTGCGCGGCGATCGACGGCGCCGAGCGCAGCGTCCTGCTCGAGACCTATATTTTCGACAATGACGCCGTCGGCCTGCTCTTCGTCGAGGCGCTGGCCGGCGCCGTCCGGCGCGGCGTCACCGTCCGCGTGCTGATCGATGCCGTCGGCGCCCGCTACTCGGTGCCGAGCATCCTGGGGCATTTGCGCGAGGCCAACATCCCCGCCGACGTCTTCAACGGCAACATCGTCATGGGCCTGCGCCTGCCCTACGCCAATCTGAGGACCCACCGGAAGATCCTGGTGGTGGACGGCATCGCCGCCTTCACCGGCGGCATGAACATCCGCAAAGGCTTCTCCGCCGAATTCGCCGGCTCCAACAGCGCCAGGGACACACATTTCCGGGTGACCGGCCCGATCGTCGCCGACCTCTTTTCGGTCGCCGCCGAAGACTGGCGCTTCGCCACCAACGAGGCGCTGAAGGGCGACGCCTGGCGCATTGCCCCGCTGTCGCCGTCGCCAGGCGCACCGATGATGGTGCGGGCGGTCGCTTCCGGCCCGGATGCCAGCAACGAGACCAACCACAAGCTGCTGATCGGTGCGTTCTCGGTCGCCCGCAAGTCCATACGCGTGATGTCGCCCTATTTCCTGCCGGATCGGGAACTGATCAGCGCCCTGATCACCGCCGGCAGGCGCGGGGTCGAGATAGACATCGTGGTGCCGGCGGTGAACAATCTTTTCCTCGTCGACCGCGCGATGATGGCGCAGTTCGATCAGGTGCTCAAACACTATTGCCGTGTCTGGCGAACCGAGGGACCATTCGACCATTCGAAGCTGCTTTCGATCGACGGCGTGTGGGCCTATGTCGGATCTTCCAATCTTGACGCCCGATCGCTGCGGCTCAATTTCGAGATCGACTTGGAGGTGCTCGATGCCGGCTTTGCCAGCGAGATCGAGGCGCGGATCGGGTCGGCGATTGCCTCCGCCGTGCCGGTAACGCTGGAAGCCTTGCGAGCCCGGCCGTTCCTAATCAGGCTGTTCGACCGGGCATTGTGGCTCGGTTCACCCTATCTCTAAGGCGGAGGTGCGCTTGAGGAACTCGTCTGTCATGGAACATACGCCGAAATTGCCTATTTTGACTGTATCCGGCTTCTGAATTGAAGCCAGCGAGAACGAGCAGCACAGATGCACAGAATTGGACGCAGCCTCCCGGCAAGCATGCTTCTGTCCCTTCGTGACCGCCGGATGCAGAAAGCTAACGCCGCCGCACTCAAGACGACAGCCACCACCGGCACGCTGGTTGCCTCCTACAATGTCCATAAATGCATCGGCGTCGACAGGAAGTTCGATCCGGACCGGACCATCCGCGTCATCCGCGAAATCGATCCGGATGTCATTGCCCTGCAGGAAGCCGACAACCGCTTCGGCGACCGTGATGGTCTTCTCGACCTGCCCCGGCTCGAACGGGAAACCGGACTGGTTCCGGTGCCGATTTCCGCCACCGGCAAGGGCCATGGCTGGCATGGCAACGTCTTGCTGTTCAAGAAGGGCGTCGTTCGCGACGTGCACCAGATCAAGCTTCCGGGGCTGGAGCCGCGCGGCGCGGTGGTGGCGGAGATCGACCTCGATGGAAGCCGGACGCTGCGCATCATCGCCGCCCATCTTGGCCTGCTGCGCCGCTCCCGCTCCCAGCAGGCGCGCGTCGTGCTCGACCTGATGAACAGCCCGGACGAAAGACCGACCCTGCTGCTCGGCGACCTCAACGAATGGCGGCTTGGCACCCGCTCCGCTCTCAACACGCTGCATGCGACGTTCGGCCCGCAGCCGCCGGCGGTCCCCACCTTCCCGTCGAACCTGCCGCTGCTGGCGCTCGACCGGATCATGGCCAACCGGCATGGCATGATTGCCGCCATCGACGCGCATGACACGCCGCTTTCACGCGTTGCCTCCGACCACCTGCCGCTGACAGCTTTCGTGCGCCTGGAGCGGGTGGACGATAACGCCTTGATGTCTCCCGCGTCGCAAAGAGTGTAAAATTAGTCGGAACGCCCAGTTCTTCCGCGAGTTACCATGTCTTGAACGTGTAGGAGGACGAGATGAAGAAGTTGATTCTGGCTTCCCTGTTGGCATTGGCCGCGACAGCGGCGATCACTGCGCCGACGCGAGCGGCAAGCGTGACCATCCAGTCCGACGACGATCGATATTTGCCGGACGACGATTCCGACAGTGGGATCGTTATTCGCCGTCACCACCGGGATCGCTATTACGACAATCAGTATGATGGCGACCGGAACGTTCAGTATGACGATGGCGAATACCGGTACGGCGAATATCGCCGCCACCACAGGCATCATCGCTGCCATATCGAACTGGTCAAGCACTGGCGCCACCACCACAGGGTGATCGAAGAGGTTCGCGTCTGCGGCTGATCCCGATCCGTACCAACCAGCCGGCGAAAGCCGGCCGGTTGGTCGCGTATTGGGGGGCGAGAGATGCCGCCATGGACCAGTTGGAAACGCCTTGCAGACGACTGACGCGCGGCGCGGTTCGCGCAGCTGGATTACCTGGCTGATCTTGTCGCGATTGCGCTTGGCCCGGTAACTCACTCTCCACCATCCTCGTCAAGCCGCAGATCACCGGCGCGCTTCCCAGGGCATGGCAATCGGCTAGCCGATCCCACCATGGACCGGTCGTTGCCCGACCCGTGTTCGGGTTGGGCTTGCTCTTCGCATTTGGTGCCTCTGGACACAGCCGTGGAAGGCTGAAAAATGTGGAGCGCAACTCGGCTTTTGGAGTTGAACCGGAACACCAGGAGGATGGCGCTGAAATTGGAAGATATTGCCGGCCATCCGGCGTTGCATCGCTACGTTCAGGAACAGTCCCTGGCGCTGATCCGAATCTATGAGGAGAGCCCTCGCCTGGCTTCCATTTTCGCCACGCAGCAGCGTTGGCTAATGGGTCATGTCGGCCTCGCCATGCATTTCAGGCGCGATCCGCACGACCGCCGCAAGGAACTGACGGTATCGCGGTTCATCGAGTTCGTGCACCAGCATGCGGTCGCCAGCCGCAACACGGCGGACGCTTTCATCAAGGAGATGCTGCACTACCACATCGCCGAGTATGTGTCGGGTGGCGACGGCCGTACGCACCCTTTGCAGCCGACGGCGGCAACCGTGCAGACCTTTACCGGCTGGGTCCTTGCCCATCTGCGGACGCTGGATCGCCTCGACGGCGCTGACCGCTTGGCCAGGTTCCTCGAACACCCCGAGATGGTTGCCGGGCTGCAGCCTCTGGTGGCGGACGGCCTGCTTGCCTCCAAGCCGGTGCGCGAACCCAACCAGACCTTTTCGCTGTTCATCTGGCTCAACAATGGCGGCATCGTCATGGACTGGCTGATGTCGGGCATCGACCCCGATCACGCCGGCCTGGACCAGATTCCGACCAGCGTGGTTTCGATCGGAGATTTCGCCAAATGGCTCAAGCTCTCGCGGACCCATCTGGCCCGCAAGCTGCGCGCTGCCGAGAATCTCGGCAGCATCGGCTGGCTCGGCCAGCGCGGCCATTCGGTGATGTGGGTGTCGAATACATTCTACCAGGAATACATGACAGTCCAGGCGGCCAAACTGGCCATCGTCGACACCGCTTTCAATGCCTGTTTTCCGCCGGCTGGAAGCTGATCGGTGCGGCATCCCCGTAACGGGGATGCCTTTCAATGCGGGCGATCAAAATCCCGAAGTTCTCAGTCGATGTCGAACGACACGCCCTGGGCGAGCGGCAGCGCCTTGGAATAGTTCACCGTGTTGGTGGCGCGCCGCATATAGGCCTTCCATGCGTCGGAGCCGCTCTCGCGGCCGCCGCCGGTTTCCTTTTCGCCGCCAAAGGCACCGCCGATCTCGGCGCCCGACGTACCGATGTTGACATTGGCAATGCCGCAATCCGATCCGTCGACACCCAGGAAACGCTCGGATTCCTGCAGGTCGCGGGTGAAGATCGACGACGACAGGCCTGCGCCCACGGCATTGTGCTCGTCGAGCACGGCGTCGAAATCCGAATATTTCATCACATAGAGGATCGGCGCGAAGGTCTCTTCCGTGACAGGGGCCACCTGCTTGGGCATCTCGACCAGCGCCGGGTGCACGTAATAGGCATCCGGGTGCCCGTTCTCGACCCGCGTGCCGCCGGTCACCTTGCCGCCATGGGCGGCGGCTTCCTTCAGCGCCTTCTGCATGGCCTCGTATGCCGCCTTGTCGATCAGTGGCCCGACCAGCGAGGAGGTCTCCAGCGGATTGCCGACAGACACACTCTCGTAAGCCTTCTTGAGGCGCGGAACCAGGGCGTCGTAGACGCTGTCATGCACGAACAGGCGCCGCAGCGTCGTGCAGCGCTGGCCGGCCGTGCCCATCGCTCCAAAGGCAATCGCGCGCAGCGCCATGTCGAGATCGGCGCTCGGGCAGACGATGCCGGCATTGTTGCCACCGAGTTCGAGCACTGCGCGGGCAAAGCGCTTGGCCAGCCGCGGGCCGACGTCGCGGCCCATGCGGGTCGAGCCGGTCGCCGAAACCAACGGCACTTTGGGGTGATCGACCAGGATCTCGCCGACGGCGCGGTCGCCGATCAGCACCGGCGCCAGGCCATCAGGTGCGTCCGCGCCGAAGCGCTTGACCGCACGCTTGAAGATGGCCTCGCAGGCAAGTGCGGTCAGCGGCGTCTTTTCCGACGGCTTCCACACCACCGCGTCGCCGCAGACCAGCGCCAGGGCGGCATTCCAGGACCACACCGCGACCGGGAAATTGAAGGCGGAAATGACGCCGACGACGCCGAGCGGATGCCAGGTTTCCATCATCCGATGGCCCGGGCGCTCGGTGGCGATGGTCAGGCCGTACAATTGCCGGGAGAGGCCTACGGCGAAATCGCAGATGTCGATCATCTCCTGCACTTCGCCGAGCCCCTCGGACGGGATCTTGCCGACCTCGATCGACACCAGCCGGCCAAGCTCGGCCTTGTGCGCGCGCAGTTCCTCGCCGAGCAGCCGCACCAGTTCGCCACGCCGCGGGCCCGGCACCATGCGCCAGGCCTGGAAGGCCTTGTGCGCGGCATCGATCACCTTGGCCGCGTCAGCCGGCGAGATCGTCTTCAGCGCCGCGATCTGCTCGCCCGTCACCGGGCTGCGCACGATCAGGTCGCCGCCGACGAGCGCTTCCTTGGCCACGCCCAGTTTCGCCAGCAGTTCGGTCGTTTCCTTGCCTATCGTCATTCTTGTCCCTTTCAGATCCCGTCGCCATCATATGGCGCTGGGTTAAGCCTTCGCCGTGTCGCCCGTGTGCCGAAAGGCACTTCAGGCGCAGTCATGGCGTGGCATTACTCGTTTCAGGGGAAAATCGCCACCCCGGCATGGTCCAAGCCCAAACTACACGATTGAGCCAGATGGGGAGGTGACGCTCAGTTTGCCTTTTTCGCCGGCGGGCGCACCGCACCGTCCTTGATCAACCGGTCGATATGCATGCGGATATGGGCAGCCTCTGCCGCCGTGTTCGCAAGCGCTATGGCGCGGTCGAAGGCGACGCGCGCCTCGTCGCCCCGGTCGAGCTGCATCAAGAGGCCCCCCTTGAGCCCGAAAAAGTGGAAATAGCCGGAAAGCCGTTCTTCCAGCGGCTCGATCATGGCCAGCGCCTCCCCCGGTCCACGCACCTTCGAGACCGCGACGGCCCGGTTGAGCGTGACCACCGGCGACGGCTGCATCTGCTCCAGCAAGCGGTAGAGCAGGTCGATCTCGTTCCAGTCCGTATCCTCGGCCTTTTCGGCCCGCGCATGCAGCGCGGCAATCGCCGCCTGCACCTGGTAAGGGCCGGGCTTGCGATGGCGCAGCGCCTTGTCGACCAGTGCCAGCCCCTCATCGATCATCTTGCGGCTCCACAGGCTGCGATCCTGGTCTTCGAGCAGCACGATCTCGCCGCTCTCGTCGAAACGGGCCGGTGCGCGCGCATGCTGCAGAAGCAACAGCGCCGTCAGCCCCATGATCTCCGGCTCCGTCTGGAACAGCCGCAGCAACAGCCGTGCCAGCCGGATCGCCTCCTCGCACAGCGGCGCGCGGGCCGGCGCCTCGCCGCTGTTGGTCGAATAGCCCTCGTTGAAGACCAGGTAGACCATGGCGGCGACGGCGGCGAGCCGTTCCGAGCGCTCGACCGCGCCAGGCGTCTCGAACGGCACGCCGGCGTCCGCAATGCGCGCCTTGGCGCGAGTGATGCGCTGCTCCATGGCGCTTTCGCCAACCAGGAAGGCGCGCGCGATCTGCTTGACGGTGAGACCGGAGACGATGCGCAGCGCCACCGCGATCTGCTGCGTTGCCGGCAGATCGGGATGGCAGCAGATGAACAGCAGCCGCAATATGTCGTCGCGGTAGTGCGCCCCGTCCAGCCGCTCGGCGATATCGCTCTCGGCGTCTTCCAGATCGGAAACCTGGTCTTCATCCGGCATCGGCGCCTGCTTGGCGCGCTTGCGCACCGCATCGATGCCGCTGTTGCGGCCGACGAAGATCAGCCAGGCCGCCGGGTCGCGCGGCGGCCCGTTCTGCGGCCAGTTCTTCAACGCCCTGAGGCACGCGTCCTGGAAAGCTTCCTCCGCCGTATCGAGATCGCGGAAATAACGCAGCAGCGCGCCCATCGCCTGCGGGCGGGCGGCGCTGATCGCGGAGCTGATCCAGGCCATTTCGGTCATGCGGAAACCGTTGTTGGGTTGAAGACCGAAACCGGCCGGATTTCATAGGAGCCGCCGCTCGGGTTGACCTCGGAAAGTTCGCGGGCGAACTCCACCGCCTCGTCGAGATCGGCGCATTCGAGCGTGTAGAAGCCGAGAAACTGTTCCTTGGTCTCGGCGAACGGCCCGTCGATGACGACCGATTCGCCTTTGACCTTCCTCAACGTCGTCGCGGCCGTGGTCGGCAGAAGCCGTGCCACCGGGCCGAGCCGACCAGCCTTGGCGTACTTGTCCTGAACGTCGAGGAGATTGGCCATGACCTCGTCGTCCTGTGCCTTGCTCCAGGAGCAGACGACATCTTCGGAGGCATAGCAGAGGATTGCGTAGAGCATGGCTGGTCCTTTTCTCTGTCAAAGGACGAAACAGTAAGACCGATCCCGACATGACGTCGATAAAAAAATCCAGATGTGACGGATTTGGCCACCGTCGGCCGCGTCGGTCAGCTTTCTCCCAGTTTCAGCCATCGCAGCACGAGAGCTTCCTCGTCATCGAGACCGGCAATCGCCCGTTTGCGCTTGTTGGCCTGCGCCATTTCATCCAGCAACCGTCCCTCGGACCACGCTTCGAAGACCCGCGGATGGATATAGCATTTGCGGCAGACGGCACGCGTATTGCCCAGCCGTTCGGCAACCTTGTCGATGACGCTGTTCATCGCCCTGTTTCGCTGCGCCTGGCTTTGCGGCAGTTCCGTTTGCGCAAACAGCGACGCGGCGTGAATGGTGCCGCCCCAGGTGCGGAAATGCTTCGAACTGAAGGCGTCACCGACCGCCTCACGGATATAGCGGTTGACGTCCTCGGAGCGGACCGGCCGCCTGTCGCCGTCCTCATCGAGATACTGGAACAGCTTCTGGCCTGGCAGGTCCTGCGCGCCACGCACAATCCTGGCGATACGGCGGTCGGCCAGCTTCAGCTTCCACTCCTTGCCCGACTTGCCCTTGAAGGCAAAGCGCAGGCTTGAACCGACAATATCGACATGCCGGTCGCGCAACGTGGTCAGCCCGAAACTCTTGTTGTCGCGGGCGTAGGCGGCATTGCCGACGCGGATCATCGTGTTGTCGAGCAGCCAGACGACCGCGGCGACGACACGCTCGAACGGCAAGCCACGACGGCGCAGATCGCTATCGACCCTGTGCCGCAGGTCCGGCAGGCTCTCGGCGAAAGCGACAAGGCTCGAATATTTGGCACCATCGCGCTCTTCGGCCCATTGCGGATGATAACGATATTGCTTGCGTCCCCGCTGGTCCCTGCCGGTTGCCTGGATATGGCCGTCCGCGTCGGGCGAAATCCACACATCCGTCCAGGCCGGCGGAATGACGATCGCCTCGATGCGGGCTTTGGTGGCGTCCGAAACCGTCCGTCCGTCCGGTCCCTTGTAGGAAAACCCCTTGCCTGTCTTCAGCCGCCGGATACCAGGCTCGGCATCGCTGACATAACTAAGCGACGCATGATCGGCCGAGCTTTGTGCCCCGTTTTTGAACACGCCATCTGGCGATACAGCGTCCTCGCCAGCCGGTCGGCCGGGCGACATTCCGGATTTCTGCAACATGTCGGCTCCACGCGAATTCCGTAGATAAGCCACTGGCCGACCGCTGGTTCCACGCGCCGTCCGAAAACGGTGTCGAGCCTGCCTTCAGGCTTTCTCGAGCACAACCGGAATGACGTCGACAGCCTGCTCGCCGACCTGTCCCCCCGTGGTCTTGAGCACGCCGACGATCGGCGCCACGTCCGAATAGTCGCGGCCGTAGCCGACGGTGATATGGTCGTTGCTGGCCCGCATGCCGTTGGTCGGATCGAATTCCTGCCAGCCTGCGTCGCGCCCGCACCAGACCTTGACCCAGGCATGCATGGCATCGGCGCCTTCCAGCCGGGGCTTGCCCTTCGGCGGGATGGTGCGCAGGAAGCCGCTGACATAGCCAGCGGGAATGCCGAGCCCGCGCAGGCCGGCGATCATGATATGCGAAAAGTCCTGGCAGACACCGCGCTTCAGCCTGAAGGCATCGCTGGCCCGGGTCCGCACCGTCGTCGCCTCGCCGTCATAGGTGAAATCACGATGAATGCGATGGCACAGGTTCATGGCCGTGCTGGCGGCGGAACCGGCGATGCTGCTGCGTGCGTAGGCAGTGATCGCATCGTCGATGCCGGCATGGGTGCTGGCCGTCAGGAAATGGTGCGGTGCATCAGGTGCCAGAGACCGCACCGCGGCGAGCTCCTGCCTGAGCCGGGCGATATCGGGCGACACGTCGAGCCCGGGCTCGGGCCGAGACACCGACACGCGGGCGCTCATCCTGATGTCGAGCGCATCATGCGCGTCGCGAAAGGCGATCGAGGTGACGTTGTTGCCGAAGAAATCGGAAAAGTCGGAACGCTCGTTGGGCGCCGGCGCAAAGGACAGTGATGCGGCGATGACGCGCTGCACGCCTGATATCGTCGACGGCAGCACGCGCACCTGATGACGACCGCCGCCGGCAGCGGAAGCGTAATCATAGTGGAGATGAAGCCTGATATCGTAGAGCATGATTTATCCGAAATAGGCTTTGGCGAGGCTGTTGTAGAGGCCGCCGATTTCGTGGGCGAGCTCGTCCAGCGCCTTTGCCGTCATATCCGAAGGCTCCTTGATGGCGATCTGGGTGTTGAGCTGCAGGATTTCCTTCGCCGCCGGCGACATTTGCCCCTCCCCGCCGAGCGACGGCAACAGGCCGATTTCGGCCTTCAGCCTTTCGAGCTGGAACAGGATGGAGCGCGGGTTAAGCGGATCGAGCGCCAGCAGGTCGATCACCGTGCGCCGGCCGGCCTGCACCGGATATTGGCGGCGATGGGTCATCACGCTGTCGCCGATCTCCAGCATCATGTCGAGCGCGCCGTCCGGCGCCTTGGCGCTGGTCAGCCGCGACAGCGTGCGGGAGATCTGGATGCCGCGCTCCAGCCGGCGGCCGATCTCGAGGAAGCGCCAACCGGCGAAGCGGTACATGTTCTCGTGCAGCAGGCCGGAAAAGCCGGCGAGCTTACGCAGGATGACTGTCATCGCCCGGGTCGCGTCGTCGCCGGGCGCGACCGTCGTTGCGAACTGATGGATGGTTTTCGACAGGTCCTTCAGCGCCAGCCAGCCGTCGGGCGAGAAGCGGTCGCGAATCTGCCCGGCGCTGTAGACCGCGCTATCCAGCGTGCCGATCAGCCCTGACGGGATCGCCGTCTCGACGTCGATGCCGAAAGGTTCGAGATAATCCCTGATGTCGGCGAGCAGCGGCATGTCCGGGTCGGACGTTTCGGCGAGCCGCACATGGTAGGCGCGCAGGATGCGCACCGTGTCTTCCGAGCGCTCGATGTAGCGGCCGAGCCAGGTCAGGTTCTCCGCCGCGCGACTGGGCAGGCTGCCGGGCCTGGTGCGGCTGAAACTGTCGCCTTCCTGCGGCAGCAGCGTCTCGCGCTCCACCGGTTTGTCGCTGACAACCCAGACATCCGCCGCCTGGCCGCCACGCTGCATGGCGATCGCCGTCGGGTCGAGCGACAGGCCGATGCGGGCAAAACCGCCCGGCATCACCGTCCAGCCCTCCGGCGTTCGCGCCAGGTAGACGCGCAGGCTCGCTGGCCGCGGCTCCAGCCACCCGCCGACATAGACGGGCGTCGTCGAAAGCGTCACCGCTTCCTGGCCGACAAAATCGCCGCCATCGCGTTCGATGCGCGCCACCAGCTCCGCCCGCTCTCCGGCCGACAGCGCCGAACCGAGCTTCGTTGAATCGTCATCCTCGAAGGCAAGTCTCGTCGATAGCGCCGGGCCGATCACCATGCGATCGATGTTGGCCAGCACATGCGCGCGTTCGGTTGCTTGCCCGCACCACCATGTCGCGACGCTTGGCAGCAGCAATTCCTCGCCCCGCAAGGCCCGTGAAATCTTGGGCAGGAAGGCGAGCAGCGCACGCGTCTCCATCAGGCCGGAGCCAAGCGCATTGACGGTAGCAACCGCGCCCTGGCGGATCGCCTCGACCAGGCCCGGCGTGCCGATCTGCGAATCCGGGCGCAGTTCGAGCGGATCGGCGAAGGCGGCATCGAGCCGCCGCCACAACACGCTGATCGGCATCAGGCCGGAAACCGTGCGTACCATGAGCCGGCCGCCTGAAACGGTCAAATCCTCGCCTTCGAGCAGCATGATGCCAAGATAGCGGGCGATGTAGGCGTGTTCGTAATAGGTTTCGTTGAGCGGCCCCGGCGTGAGGATGGCGACGCGGCCGTCGGTCTCCTTGGCCATGCCGATCAGCGCGTCGCGAAAACGGCGGAAAAAGCCGGCAAGGCGGTGCACATGCATCTCGCCATAGATGTCGGACAGCGCGCGTGTGGTGGCGACGCGGTTTTCCAGTGCGAAGCCGGCGCCGGACGGCGCCTGCGTGCGATCGCCAAGCACCCACCACTGGCCGTCAGGTCCACGGCCGAGCTCGAAGGCGCAGAAATGCAGGAAGTGGCCGCCGGCCGGCTTGGTGCCGAGGACAGGCCGCAAATATTCGGGGCTGGCGGCGATCAATCCCGCCGGCAGGATGCCTTTTTCGACCAGCCGGTTCGGCCCGTATATATCGGCGATGGTTTCCTCGAACAGTTCGGCGCGCTGCACGAGGCCGGCGCTGATCGCCGCCCACTCGCTCTCTTCGATGAGAACCGGGACATGCGCCAGCGGCCATTCGCGTTCATTGGCGCCGGCCTTGTCATAGACGCGGTAATAAACGCCGGCATCGCGCAGATACTGGTCGGCGCGGGCAAAGCGCTGGCCGAGCTTTTCAGCACCGAGTTCCTCGAGCGCCTCGACAAAATGCTTCCAGGCCGCGC
>NZ_RZPL01000560.1:0-3975 GCF_004022805.1 Mesorhizobium sp. M7A.F.Ca.CA.002.04.1.1
GGCTGGGAGATTGCCAGCCGCGCCGGCAGCACGTTGGCCGGCATGACGCCGGCGCGGCTGGCAATCTCCCAGCCGGCAATGATCAGCGCCGGCAGCAGCCAGCCGATGGCGTTGCTATGCAGGCGCGTGGAAAAGCTCATGACGAAGCCTGCAGGCGGTTGGCGCCATGGAAGCCGACCGAGAATTCGTTGGCGATGTTCTCATGCGCCCGCTGCCGCCTGGTGCCGAGCCCGAGCTTCGGAAACAGAAGCTCGGCGACGCGGTAGGCCTCCTCGAGATGCGGATAGCCCGAGCCGATGATGGTATCGATGCCGATCGCCTGGTATTCGCGGATGCGCCCGGCGATCTGTTCCGGCGTGCCGACCAGCGCCGTGCCGGCGCCGCCGCGCACCAGCCCGACGCCGGCCCACAGATTGGGCGACACCACCAGCCTGTCACGGCGGCCGCCATGCAGCTCCGACATGCGGCGCTGGCCGACCGAATCCATCTGGTTGAGGAAGCGCGCCTGCGCGTTTTCGATCTGGGCGTCGGTGACATGGCTGATCAGCCGGTCGGCGGCGCGCCAGGCTTCGTCCTCGGTCTCGCGCACGATGAAATGCAGCCGGATGCCGAAGCGCAGTTTTCTGCCGCGCCGCGCCGCCTTTGCGCGCGCCGCGGCCAGCTTCTCGGCGACCTGCGCCGGCGGTTCGCCCCAGGTCAGATACATGTCGACGAGGTCCGCGGCGAGGTCCTGGCCGGCATCCGACGATCCGCCGAAATAGAGCGGCGGCCGTTCCTGGTGCGGCAGAAGGTCGAGGCGGCCATTTTCGACGCGGTAATATTTGCCGTTGAAATTGACCCGCTCGCCGGACACCAGGCCGCGCCAGATGGTCAGGAATTCATGCGCCTGGGCATAGCGCTCGTTATGCGGCAGGAAGACGCCGTCGCCGGCGAGCTCGGTCGGGTTGCCGCCGACCACGACATTGAGCAGCAGGCGGCCATTGCTCAAGCGATCGAGGGCGGCGGTCTGGCGTGCGGCGAAAGTCGGCAGCGTCACGCCCGGCCGCAGCGCGACCAGGAACTTCAGTTTTTCGGTGAGTGTCGCGAGGCCCGTCGCGGTGATCCAGGAATCCTCGCAATTCTGGCCGGTCGGCAACAGCACGCCGGGAAAGCCGAGCCGGTCGACCGCCTGCGCGATCTCCTTGAAGTAGCCGAATTCGGGCGGCCGCTGCTGCTCCTCGGAACCGAGATAGGAGCCGTCGCCATGCGTCGGGATGAACCAGAAGAAATCGAGCGGTGCGGTGCTGGCAGGCGCGGTCATGTCTGGCACAGTCACGGGCGGATCTCCTGGAGATATGGGTGCGAACGCAAATGGCGCCGGGCGTTCTCATCCGGCGCCGTCAGGGGACAAGTCAGTTGCCGGGTGCCGTCCACACCGCGTCGGAGATGCGGACCGCGTTCGGGATCAGCCCGAGCTTGAAGAAGCGGTCTGCGGTCGCCTGCTGGCCGGCGATGATCTCGTCGGTGATCGGGAAGACGCCGAATTTGGTGCGGTTGGCGGCGATGATCTGCGCGTCGAGCGGCACGCCGGTCACCTCATGCAGCGCCGCGGCCACCTTGTCGCGGTTCTGGTCGGCCCATTTCGCCGCCTCGCCCAAGGCTGATATCGTTGTGGTGACGGTTTCGGGATGCGCCTTGGCGAAGTCCTTGTTGGCGAGGAAATAGGTGTTGACCTTCAGCACCTCGCTGGAGCGGGCCAGCACACGCGGCTGGTAGCGGGTTTCGGCGATGGCGAAGAACGGATCCCAGACGGTCCAGGCATCGATCTGGTCGCTGGCAAAGGCTGCGGCCGCATCCGCCGGGCTGAGATAGACCGGCGTGATCTGGTCGAACGGGATGCCGGCCTTCTCCAGCGCGGCGACGAGCAGATTGTGCGCGCTGGTGCCCTTGCCGACACCGACGCGCTTGCCCTTGAGATCGGCGACCGACTGGATCGGCGACGCCGGCTTGACGAAGATCGCCTCGCCCTCGCCATTCGACGGCAGCGCTGCGGCATAGACGATGTTGGCACCGGCCGACTGGCCGAAGATCGGCGGCGCGTCGCCGGTCCAGCCGACATCGATGGCGCCGACATTGAGCGCCTCGACCAGCGGCGGACCGGCGGTGAACTCGACCCACTTGACCGTCACGCCCTTGTCTTCAAGTGCCTTCTCGATCACCTGCTGCTGCCTGGCGATCACCGGCAGGCCGGTCTTCTGATAGCCGATGCTGAACTGCTTCAGCTCCTGCGCCGTGGCGCCGGACGACACGGCAACCGTCGCCGCCAGCAGGCCGATGCCGAAAACACGTCTCGTTAGATTGAACATTGATCCCTCTCCTTCGCTGCGGATCGGCGCCGGAAATGGCCTCGCCGGTTGGAAGATGGATGAGGCTAGGTAATTCTATAAATTTAGTAGAGGAATGATTTTGCGAGTTAGAGGGGAGAATGGGAATTATCTTCTTTGGCTACCTGGAATTCGTCATCCTGGGGTCTGCGCTGCGTCGCTTCGCCCTTGCTCGCCCTAGGATGACGAAGACGCGGGGGCTAGTGCCAATCGCCAATCCCCTCACTGCGACCAGTACTGCCAGGCCCAGTAAAAACTCTCGTCGCGTGGCGGCAGGCGGTCGCGCTCGGCGTCCCAGCGGACCGGCGTTGGCGATTTCGGTTGCTGTTCAAGCGGCTGGCTTTCCCTGGTCCAGGCGAGAAGCCAATTGCCGGCTTGGGCGAACAGCACGGCGGTGGAATGGGTCATCGTCATTCTCTCCTGCTCTTCTGATTCCCAATCATTCGCGTCCCGCCCACGGGACGAGCACGCGCTCGATCCTGCGGAGGGTGAATTCCAGCACGAAGGCAATGGCCGCGATCACCAATATGCCCATCACCACCACGTCGGTGACGAGGAACTGGGCGGCCGATTGGATCATGAAACCAAGCCCGCGCGTCGCCGCCACCAGTTCGGCGGCGACCAGCGTCGACCAGCCGGCGCCGAGCGCGATGCGCAGGCCGGTCAGGATCGACGGCAGCGCGCTGGGCAGGATGACATGGCGGACCACTTGGCGCTGAGTAGCGCCCAGTGAGCGCGCCGCATTGATGCGTTCCTGCGAAACGCCGCGAACGCCGGACGCGGTCGACAATGCCACCGGCGCCAGCATGGAAATAGTGATCACCAGGATCTTCGACGGTTCGCCGATGCCGAACCAGATGATGACCAGCGGCAGGTAGGCGAGCGGCGGGATCGGCCGCAGGAACTCCAGCAGCGGATCGAAGATGCCGCGCCCGATCGTGCTGATGCCGATGGCGAGCCCAACCGGCACGCCGACGAGGATGGCGGCGACCAGCGCGGCGAAAACCCGGCCCAGGCTGGCGACGGCATGCTGCAGCAGCGTCGCATCGACGAAGCCGTCGCGGGCGACGGTGATGAACTTGTTCCACACCGCAACCGGCGAGGGCAGGAACACTGGCGACACCAGTTGCAGGCGGGCCGACAGCGCCCACAGCGCCAGCACCACCAGGATGGTCACCACGCTGACCGCGCGCGCGGAAACGCCTTTGCGTTTCGGGCTGGACCGCGACCACGGCACCGACAGGCCGTCGGCCTCGTCGACCTTGTGTCCCGGCCGCTCGGTGTAGGAGGTAACGGTCATGCCGCCTCTCCTTCGAAGATCGCGTCGGTTAGTTCGCCGCGCGCCGCGGCGAAGGCCGGGTCGGCCTTGATGGTGCGGATGGCCTCGCCCGATGCGTAGCGCCTGGAGAAGCCCGGTTCGAAAGTTTGCACCACGCGGCCCGGGCCAGGCGCCAGCACGACGATGCGGGTGGCCAGCACCAGCGCCTCCTCGATGCCATGCGTCACCATCAGCACGCCGACATCGCTTGCCGTCCACAGATCGAGCAGCGTCGTCTGCATGCGCTCGCGCGTCAGCGCATCGAGCGCGCCGCGCGGTTCGTCGCGCAGCAGG
>NZ_RZPL01000561.1:0-3947 GCF_004022805.1 Mesorhizobium sp. M7A.F.Ca.CA.002.04.1.1
ATTCGAATGATGCCTGGAACCAAATCACGGGGCCTGGAACCAAACCGCGGGCGAGACTGTTCAGTTGTAGCTTTGATCCCACCCAGACATCCTGGCCGGCAAAGCGGCGACATTGAGGAGTTCTCACCATGAAGATTTCATCCGGATTTCGTTCCATAGCGGTTGCCGCCGTCGCCACCGCGAGCATCGGCTTTGCCAGCGCCGCGCATGCCGACAGCGGCACGATCCGCTTCGCCGTCTACAAGGCGGCCTTCTTCGTCGGTGGCTCCGGAGGCGAAGGAACGCTGACCTTCCATGGCCGCCGCTATCCCATCTCGGTCGGCGGCGTCTCGGGCGGTCTCGCCTTCGGCGTCTCCAAGACCTATTTCCGAGGTACCGTGCGCCACATCAAACGTGCGCGGGATGTGACCGGGGTCTACGGTGCGGCGGGCGGTGGCGGCGCGCTTGGCAAAGGGGCTCAGGTGATCGTCATGACCAATGACAAGGGCGCCCAGCTCGAATTGACGGGCAGGCAGGTCGGCCTGCAGGTCAACGCCGACCTCAGCGGCATGAGCATCTCGCTGAGGTAGCCGTTAGCTCCTCAGGCCCGGCGCTTCCTGCCCCGTCCGCTCGACATATTCCGTATAGCCGCCGCCATAGGTGTGGATGCCTTCGGGCGTCAGTTCCAGCACGCGGTTGGAAAGCGCCGCCAGAAAATGCCGGTCGTGCGAGACGAACAGCATGGTGCCCTCATACTGCGAAAGTGCCGTGATCAGCATCTCCTTGGTGGCGATGTCGAGATGGTTGGTCGGCTCGTCCAGCACCAAAAGGTTGGGCGGGTCGAACAGCATCAGCGCCATCACCAGCCGCGCCTTCTCGCCGCCTGACAGCACACGGCATTTCTTCTCGATCTCGTCGCCGGAAAAGCCGAAGCAGCCTGCGAGTGCCCGCAGCGGCGCCTGGCCGGCCTGGGGGAACGCGTCTTCCAGTGTCTGGAACACAGTGCGCTCGCCTTCCAGCACCTCCATGGCGTGCTGGGCGAAATATCCCATCTTGACACTTGGGCCCCGCGCGACCGTGCCGGTATCGGGCTCGGAAGCGCCGGCGACCAGCTTCAGAAGCGTCGATTTGCCGGCGCCGTTGACGCCCATGATGCACCAGCGCTCGCGGCGGCGGACCTGGAAATCGAGCCCCTCATAGATGCTGCGGCTGCCATAGCCCTTGTGGACGTTCTTCAGCGTGACGACATCCTCACCGCAGCGCGGCGCCGGCAGGAAATCGAAGGACACGGTCTGGCGGCGCTTCGGCGGCTCGACGCGGTCGATCTTGTCCAGCTTCTTCACCCGGCTCTGCACCTGCGCGGCATGCGAGGCGCGCGCCTTGAAGCGCTCGATGAAGGCGATCTCCTTGGCCAGCATCGCCTGCTGGCGCTCGAACTGAGCCTGCTGCTGCTTATCGGCGATCGCCCGCTGCTGCTGGTAGAATTCGTAGTTTCCGGAATAGGCGGTCAGCGAACC
The DNA here is from genome assembly GCF_004022805.1 of Mesorhizobium sp. M7A.F.Ca.CA.002.04.1.1. Taxonomy (NCBI): domain Bacteria; kingdom Pseudomonadati; phylum Pseudomonadota; class Alphaproteobacteria; order Hyphomicrobiales; family Phyllobacteriaceae; genus Mesorhizobium; species Mesorhizobium sp. M7A.F.Ca.CA.002.04.1.1. The sequence continues at coordinate 1,497 of NZ_RZPL01000561.1, forward strand.
GGCGTCGATCTCGACCACCTTGTTGACGATGCGGTTCATGAACTCGCGGTCGTGCGAGGTCATCAGCAGCGCGCCATCATAGTTCTTCAGGAAGGATTCCAGCCAGATCAGGCTCTCCAGGTCGAGATGGTTCGACGGCTCGTCGAGCAGCATGGCGTCGGGCCGCATCAACAGGATGCGGGCCAGCGCCACGCGCATCTTCCAGCCGCCGGACAGCTTTCCGACATCGCCGTCCATCATCTCCTGCGAAAAGCCGAGACCGTCCAGCACTTCGCGGGCGCGGCCATCCAGCGCATAACCGTCGAGTTCCTCGAAGCGGTGCTGCGCCTCGCCATATTTTTCGATGATCTCGTCCATCTGGTCGGCCTGCTCGGGATCGGCCATGGCCGCCTCGAGGGCCGCCATTTCGGCCGCGACTTCGCTGACCGGCCCGGCGCCGTTCATCACTTCGGCGACAGCGCTGTGGCCTTCCATGTCGCCGACATCCTGGCTGAAATAGCCGATGGTGACGCCGCGATCGACCTGCACCTGGCCTTCGTCTGGCTGCTCCTGGCCGGTGATCATGCGAAACAGCGTCGTCTTGCCGGCGCCGTTCGGCCCGACGAGGCCGACCTTCTCGCCCTTCTGCAGGGACGCCGACGCTTCGATGAAGACAAGCTGACGGCCGTTCTGCTTGCTGATGCTTTCAAGTCTGATCATGCGGTGTCCGGGGAATTTTGCTTGCGTGAAACGATTTGCCCGGCGCCTTACGCGAAGGATAGCCGCAAAGGAAGAGGCGCAAGCGCCGCACACCGCCGATCTCCCCCTCGTGGGGGAGATTGGCAGCTTCACCGCCAGACACACTCCAGAAACAAGATTCAACATCCGGGAAAAACTCGCGAAAACATCGCCTGTCATAACCACCCTCGCGGCGGTCACGCGGCCTGCGGCACAACGCGAAGAAATGGTCCCGAAACATGCAACGACGTTCGACCGGATGGATGGCTGCCCTGACAGGCATTTCGCTCGCCGTGCTTGCGGTCGCACAGTCGGATGCGGCGGTCACCCGGAGCGAATATTGCAGCCGGCTCGGTCTTCAACTCGACGGAGCCATCCAGACCAAAGCCAAACCCGGTGCCAGCGCGAGCCAGATCGCCGAGGCAACGGCACTCCAGGACAAGGCGAACCGGTTCTGTGCCGAGCGCAAGCAGGCGCAAGGCATCCGGACCTATGCCAATGCCCTGAAACTTCTTGGCGTGACACCGGTCGACCTGGACCAGTGACAGCAACCATCCATCCCTGAAAGACAGGCCGCCACTCTCGGATAGCGACGGCGGTTCTTCCAGCGCATAGCACCGCTGAAATTGCTGCCGGCTACTTCTCGCCCAGATACTGGAAGACGGCCTGCTTCCACCAATCGCTTTCGATGGTCTGCAGGAGGGCGACATCGAGAGACTTGCGCAACGGGCTGCCGAGCGGCAGCGCAATGGCATATTGCTGCTGGTCGAACGTCGCATCGAGAACCTGCAGGCTTGTCGCGTAATTCTGCCCGACCAGCCAGCCAAGCAGCGGCTTGTCGTGCACCAGCGCGTCGATCTTGCCGGCGCGAAGCGCGTTGAGGCCTTGCTGGATCGAGGCAAAGTCCTGATGACGGATCTGGGTCGAATCCAGATAGGACGCCGTCGACGAGCTCTGCACCGCGCCGACCCTGACCGCGGCGAGATCGCTTTCGCCCTGCACCATGCCTTCCATCTGCGTCACCGTCAGCACCGATGTGACACCCGCAGTGAACACCGCGATCGCAATGATCGATCCCATCATCCAGAGCGCGGCCAGCACGCGCCCCGGCACGGTTCGCGGGCCGAAATCACCGGTGCTGGCCTGCGTCGCGGCGATGGTCGACCACCACATGCTGGAAAACAGTCCCTTGGCGACGCCGCCGCCGAAATCGTCATTGTGCCGGCGTTCGAACATCCAGATGAGGACGCCGACCACCACCGATATGATGACCAGCGCCAGAACCGCCTGCAGGAAGCCGAACGACGTCAGGGCATGCAGCACCGGCCGCCATGACGGCTGGTTGTTGAGCGGCGTTGCGATGCCGAGCCCGGTCGTGAAGAAGGGCTGCGTGAAGTCGACGGCCTTTTCGCGGTCGGCCGTGACCGTGATCGCGGCCATCGCCGCATCGAATCTGCCGCTGACGACGCCATCGATCTGGTCCTGCACGGCAGGCACTTCGACATAGTGGAAGCGCAGGTTGAGCCGCCCGGCCATTTTCTGCCAGAGGTCGATGCTCAATCCCGACCAGCTGCCGTCCTGCAGCTTGAACGCAAAAGGCGGCGCCTGTTTTATCCCGACCGAGATCTCTTTTGCCGGCGAGGCCGAGGGGGAAGCCAAGTCGGGAGAAGTCTGATCGGGCGAAGTCTGGGCAAGCGTGACCCCGGCTCCCACACACGCGACGATGACAATGAG
>NZ_RZPL01000562.1:0-3938 GCF_004022805.1 Mesorhizobium sp. M7A.F.Ca.CA.002.04.1.1
TTCCTCGACACCGTAGTTTTCCATGTCGGTGCGCGGCTTGATGCGGGTGTTGACCGAATTGTTGATGTTGACGATCGTCGCCCACAGCTTGCGGGTCAGTTCGACCGGCGCACCCCTGCGGGTCCGTTCGCTGCATTCGCCGGGAATGCGCTGGCAGAACTCATAGTGACCAACAGGCTGGGTGGTGCGTCCGCCGGTGTGCATATAGGCCGGTCCCGCGGCATATGCTGATCCCCAAGCGGAAAGCTGCATCGCCATTGCCGCCAGCAACAGCTTGCCCCTCGTTTTCTTCATTGTTGTAGTCTCCCCGTTCGAAGGAGACATTGCCACATGTGGATTTATTTGACGCAAAAGCGCGAAGTAGATATTGAGTAAAAGTCCAATAGAATAAACGTAAAATTTGAATCATTTGAGTATTAATTCGTTTGGATATTGGGGCCCCTCACGACGGGGGCGGAGGGCTTCCAGGCCCCTCCAACAGCGGCCGAAGCATGCCATGGCGTCGAAAACAAAAAACCGGCCGCAAGGGCCGGTTCCTGGAATGTTGCTGTCGGGCCTGCTCAGGCGCGTGGCGTGTTGAATTCGGAATCAAGCGTTTCGGGACGCTGGATCACAGCGAATTCGATGGCGACGCCGTCCTCGAAATGACGCACGACCTGCCCGCGCATGGTGCCAAGCATGACCTGGATGCCGATCGCCGGTTTGACGTCGATTTCGACAGCGGCGCCGGAGAGCGAAAGGTCGATGATGCGGCACTGGTACTGGCGGCCGTCGGTGAGCTGCAGCACGCTTGTCGGATTGCGCGGTGCGACGCGCTCGTGGCGGCGATCTTCCGGCAGGTCGAGTTCATGCTTGTTGGCCAGCCAGGTCAATTGCGCGGCCAGCTTGTCCTTCTTGCGATCCGACGCAATGACGGTCATTGCGAAACCGTCCTGCAGGGTGCGTGTGACGACGCCTTCGATGCGGCCGATATGATCGATGTAGGCGATGATTTTTTCGCCGGGCATGCCGATGCGGTCGGTGCGAAACGCGACATTGCCCGGTGACATGTCGACGACCTGGCAGGGATGTTCGGTGCGGTCTTCCAGCATGAAGCGTCCGTAAATTTTAACCCGGACGCGCTGAAAGTTTCGCCTTTCAGCTTGGGACGGCGCATAGTCGACCGCCGCTGACCTCATGACTGCCTACACCCCGTTTGGCATCCCGCGCGCCGATGCGAGGAACTTCATCACAGAAGTACAACAAAGCGGGTTAACAAAGGGGAAAAGCGGGCGCTCCAGCGTTTTCCTTTTTGCAGGCCGTGGTGCCAAAACCGCCGCGCAGTTTTGGGCGACGTGCATCAGGTCTCAAAAAACAGCGGACTATTCCTCGCGCCCGCCATCGAAGACGACGAGATGACGGATGCGACGCACCCGGCCGAGCGCCGAGATCGTCTCGGGTGCCCCAAGTTCATCGGGAACAAGCGAGGGAACATCGATCGCCGGGCGATTGTTCAGAAGCTCCTTCTCCGGATCTATGACGCGGATTGAATCGATCAACGCATCGGTGATCGGATCGGCACCCAGCCAGAAGGGTTTCTCCACGGCGCTGATGACGCCCAGGCAGCGCGGATTTTCGACGCCGCCGTCCAGCGGCAGGGCAAGCAGTTCGAACTTATTGGAGCGCCCGTTGCGGCTGAAGCCCTCATAGCTGATGAGCACGACCGATTTCTGCTCGAACACGCCATGGATCAGGCGCGAGACGAGCCGCTGGTCCTTCTCGCGCCACAGCGATGGAAAGGAAAACCCCTTGAGCTCGCGGCCGTAGCAGGCGCAAAGCCTCGTGCCGGCCAGCCGGAATACGGCCTGTCCGCGCGTGTCACGTTCCAGGATAAAGGTGTCGGCCAGCAGCGACTTGATGTCGGCCGGTTCGACCTCCGAACGCTTCGGGGCGGGGCGTCCATCACGCAGGCGGTTCCAATATTGGAACAGCGTGATCGATCCATTCTGGTTCATGCTATGCTGCTCCGCGCAATCTGTCGTCTGATGTCCCATCGGTGAACAGAAGGGCGCCCTCCGAGGACCTACATGCGTTGCGGAGCAGGAAGCGTGCCAGCGTCGTTAACACTTGTTCACGGGTCGGGGTCGTTAAGGTTAACAAGTGGTTTACGTTGCGTCTGAGCCAGCCCCGTGGCACACAAAAACCACTCCAGAAGCGGTCGTTTCGCGACGATCGGCAGCACTTCAGTCAGAGTTTTAGGGGAGCAGGGGGCTCGACCGGCCGTTCAAGGGAAACCTTGAACGGCTTCTTTTTTGATTCGCGCCAGATGATTCGCGGTTTGCTGTTCGGTCCGCGTTAATCTAGATGCTCGAACCTGGAATCCCGCAGTGAGTGCAATTTCAAATGAGTGAACCGGTAATTCCCTCGGAAGCCGACCCGGTCGAGGGCGCGCCCGAGCCGCGGCGCGAGCCGGTGTTCAACCTGCCGCCCGTCGTGCTGGCGGTGATCGGCATCTGCGTCGTCGTCTATCTGTTGCAGCAATATGTGTTGAGCGAATCCCAGCAGATGACATTGCTGTATGACGGGGCCTTCATCCCCGTTCTCTACACCGGGCAATACGGCTTCGACTGGTTCCTGTTTTCGCGGCCCTTCACCTACGCGTTCATGCATGGCGGCTTTGCCCATATCGCCATCAACATGGTGTGGCTCGCCGCGTTTGGCTCACCATTGGCAAACCGTCTGGGAACGCTGTGGTTCGCGCTGTTCTTTGCCGCAACCGGGCTGGCTTCGGTCGCGCTTTTCTGGGCACTGCATCCTTACGGTGAGGCGCCGCTGGTCGGGGCTTCCGGTGCGATATCAGGCATGATGGGGGCTGCGGCGCGTTTTGGCTTCCGCACCGATCGTTCGGCCGGCAAGGCCGCCTTCGCCGGCCCGGTGCTGCCGATCGCATTCGTGTTGCGCTTGCGCGGTGTCGTGATTTTCCTTGCCATGTGGATGGTCATCAATCTCGCCACCGGCCTGCTCGGTTTTGCCCCGGGGGTAGACGGCCAGATCGCCTGGGAGGCCCATATTGGCGGCTTTGTCGCCGGCTTCTTCGGCCTGCGCTGGTTCGACAGGCGATGGCAGGCGCCCGAATGGGAGACGGCCGACCACCACACTTGAAATGCAACCGATCACGGCGCACGATGTTCACTCTTACGTGAAGGCCGGTCAGGGCAGGAACCGGCAGGCAAAGCAGAGGAGGACGCCATGACGGTTAAGGCAATTCTCGAGAGAAAAGGCCATGACGTGTTGACGCTCGGGCCGAACGAAAAGCTTAGCGAAGCCATCCGTATCCTGGCAGAGCACAAGATCGGGGCGCTGGTCATCACCAATGGCGATCGCAAGATCGTCGGCATCCTGTCAGAGCGCGATATCGTCCGGGTTGTCGCCCGCGAAGGTGGAGCCGCGCTCGATATCCCCGTGCGTTCGGCGATGACGCCGAAAGTGAAGATCTGCAACGAAAACCACACCGTCAACGAGGTGATGGAGATCATGACCCGAGGCCGCTTCCGCCATCTGCCGGTGGAAAAGGACGGCATGCTCGATGGCATCGTGTCCATTGGCGACGTGGTCAAGCGCCGCATCGAGGATGTCGAGCGCGAGGCCGACGAGATCAGAGCCTACATCGCCACCGCCTGAGCGGTGAGGCGAACCGCCGGCCGGAGAACCGACCGGCGGAGCCGTGGTTACCTGTTGTCGAGTTCGGAGCGGACGAGTGCGAGCCCGCGCCGGGTGATGCGGTAGGGTCCACCGTCAGACGAAGAAACAGCCTTCTTCCGCTTCAGTTTTCGAAACAGCTCGAGATCGACGCCCGGATAATGCCAGCCGTCGCGGGTCAGGCATTTGACGGAGGCGATCCGTTTCTTCTCGTTCTTTTCGATTTCAATGCGTCCGCCCTGCGCGAGCAGGTGCAGGAT